>DQVZ01000067.1 GCA_015661465.1 Aquifex aeolicus | reverse complement strand
CTCAGTAAATTCTTGGAAATGGCCTTAGGATTATCCGCTTGGAAGGCTATTCCGGGTGCACGTTGGTCTGTAAGGATGAATCCCTCCAGCGGTAATCTTCATCCGACCGAATGTTATTTAATCTTACCCCATGTCAATGAATTACAAGGAGTTTACCACTACAATCCTTTCCTCCATGCTTTAGAGAAGAGGGCTGATATTCCCTACGCAGTATCTCAAAAAATAAAAGATTTTTTCGAAACGGAAGGCTTTATAGTGGTGCTTACCAGCATACCATGGAGGGAATCTTGGAAGTACGGTGAAAGGGCGTATAGATACTGTCTTCTCGATACGGGACATGCTGTAGGAACAATTCGTTTCTCTGCAAGCATAATGGGTTGGAAAGCAAAGTATCTAAACTCCTTGTCCGATAAAGATTTAGAAATTCTACTGGGATTTGATAAAGTAAGATGGATAAGGGGTGAAGAAGAAGTTCCAGAAATTGCTCTATTTATATTTCCAGAGGTAAAAGATGTTCCAGGAACTATTCCAAGGGAAATAATAAAGTCCTTTGAAGGTCTAAATTTCTATGGCAAACCGAATGTTTTAAGTAATGAAAGGGTTTTGTGGGAAATAATTTATGAAGCAATTTCTCATACACTGAAACCGGAAACTGAGGAAATCAGGTATGTGTACGATGACATCCCTATACTCAATATTCTTCCTTCTTATCTTTCCGCGGAAGAGATAATAAGAAGGAGAAGAAGTGGAATGGCTTATGACGGAAAAACCTTTATACCTAAAGAGCTTTTTATACATATTCTGGATAAAACGCTTCCGAGAAGCAGTTATTCTCCCTTTGACTTAGAAATTTCAGAGGGATATGTAAACCTATTCATATTTGTCCACAGAGTAGAAAACTTAAAGGAGGGATTATACTGTCTTGTAAGAAATGAGGAAACTCTTGAAAGATTGAAGGATGAGACATCGAAGGAGTTTATTTGGGAAAAGATTTTTGAAGATTTTCCCCTTTATCTTTTAAAGGAGGGAGATTTCAAAGAAATCTCGGGTTATATAGCTTGCCAGCAAGATATAGCGAGTGATGGAGCCTTTTCCCTTGGGATGATTTCTCTATTCGAACCGATTCTTAAAGAAAAACCTTGGGAGTACAAACATATTCACTGGGAAGCAGGACTTATAGGTCAAGTTTTATACCTTGAAGCCACTGCTCATAATTTAAACGGAACGGGTATAGGCTGCTTTTTTGATGACCTTATGCACGAGCTTTTAGGAATAAAAGGTACAAACTTCCAAGATATATACCACTTTACTTTAGGAAAAGCGGTTGAAGACCCAAGAATACAAACAATAGAGCCCTATTTCCACTTAAAGAAAGTTAGAAAGTAGATAATAGCTCCCGAAAGGGGAAGAGCTATTAAAAGCAGTGCCGAAAGTTTAAAGTTGTTATTGGTGATGAAGAGAAGTAAACTCCACAGACCAAGCCCTACACTTGACGCTACTCTTTCCGATAACGAAAGAAAGGACATACGAACTGATACGGTATTTTGGGGGAAATTTTTTATTAAAAAAACACGTCCTGTAGTCCAAAGGTGGGAAAGGGAAAGACCCGCGAAAAATCCTAATGGGATTAATAAATTTTTGGGAGTAACATAAAGAAGTAATATAAAAATGCTCCATAAAAAAAAACCCAATGGAAAAATCCTATTTACCCCTAACTTATCCGTTAAAAATCCCCATAAAATCCCTCCCAATACTCCCCCTATAGCTGAAAGCCCTATAATCTTGTAAATCTCTATATTTTCCAAATCGTAAACCTCCCTCAGGTATACCCCCATCATAGCTATAAGGGTATTTGCCACTTCCGTTATAGAAAGAAGGGAAATCAAAAAGAGTAAAAAACTTTTATCTTTAACTATTTCCTTTAGACTTATAAGTGCTTTCTTTTCCGGGTTCTCAAGAAAAAGTATTGCGGGAATAAATAAAAGTGTAAAAATAATTGTCACGTAAACATATATTTGAGGCTCCTTTAAAGAATTTGCGAGAAAAATTAAAGCAAAAGCCGAACCTATGTATCCAAAAGCGACTCCTATTCCTGAAGTAAATCCCTTTTGTTCAAAACCAATCAAAAGGGAATTGTAAAAAACCATAGCCTGTTGATGAAAAATAAGAAGTAGAAGGAAGGAAAGAAGGGCTATAAAAGGAAATTCGTAAAAAAGAAATAGAAAAAGTGTAGATAAACTTGTTAGGAAGCTGAAAATCCCGAAGAAGTGTTTCCTCAAAGCTTTTTCGTCAGCTATTTTCCCCAAAATTAAGGAAAAGATAAAGGAAATAAAGAAGGAAAAGCTGTAGAGTAAGCTGTAAAGCTTTACATCTATATGCTTAGTTATGTAAAGAGGAAAAAAGGTAGATACAACGAGGGCTCCGAGTATGGTCTCCCCAGTGTCGAATAAGGAAAAGGAGAAAAGTCTTATCTTCTCCCTAATATTTCTACCTCACAGGCATCGGAATTGCCGTAAGGGTCTCTCTTACATTGCTCTAAGGGAATAACCTTCCAGAATTTCTTTATGTACATTTCCCAATTTGCAAGTATTCTTTTTGCTTTTGTGCTACCGGTGTACTTATAGTGTTTCTCTATTAACTCCCTGAGTTCTTGAATTTCATCCTCCCCTACTAGTCTTCTTGCATAAACGTAAGAGTAGTTAAGTTTACTCTCTAATGAGTCATCTTCATCGAGTATATAAGCATATCCTCCTGTCATACCTGCTCCTAAGTTGTATCCTACCTCTCCCAGGACTACCACTATTCCTCCGGTCATATATTCACAGCAGTGGAGTCCTGCACCTTCTATTACAGCTACTGCTCCACTATTTCTTATCGCAAATCTCTCACCCGCTACACCTGCAGCGAAAAGCTCTCCTCCTGTTGCACCGTAAAGACATGTATTACCCATTATTACGTTTTTATCCGTCTCTTGTACATCGGTGGGAATTATAACAATCCTTCCGCCGTACATACCTTTTCCTACGTAGTCATTGGCATCCCCTATGAGTGTAAGACTTACACCCTTGTGGTTAAAAGCTCCGAAACTTTGACCTGCCGTTCCTCTAAAAGTAAGCTTTATAGTATCTTCGGGAAGCCCTTTATCTCCATAGAAGAGAGAGATGAAGTAATTAATCTTAGTGGGAATAGTTCTATCGGTATTCCTTATAGTGTATTCCTTCTCAACGGGAATACCTTCTTCAATGTACGGAAGTAAATCGGATAATATCTTGTCGTTAAAGTTAGGAGAGGGATTATCGTTTTTCTCAACCATACACCTTCTCGGTTCATCTTCGGGATACTTCTCTAGGAGTGATTCCACCTTTATTCTTTTAGAACCCGGGAATTCATCGTACTTTACTACTTCAAGAAGTTCCGTTCTTCCGATAATTTCATCAAGACTTCTGAAGCCCATCTCTGCTAAAATTTCTCTCACTTCCTGGGCAACCGCTCTAAAGTATGCCATCACATTCTCAACTTTTCCTTTGAACTTCGCTCTGAATTTAGGGTCTTGTGTAGCAATTCCCGTGGGACACCTGTTTGTGTGACATATTCTTGCCATGACACATCCTTCCGCTATCATCGCGGCAGTTCCAAATCCGAATTCTTCTGCACCCATAAGTGCAGCTATTATTACGTCTTTTCCTGTTCTAAAACCACCGTCTACCCTTACCCTTATCTTGTCTCTTAGATGGTTTTCCATTAAAACTCTTTGGGTTTCTGTTAATCCTATTTCCCAGTAATTGCCTGCATTCTTTATGGATATGTATGGAGAAGCTCCCGTTCCTCCTTCAGCTCCGCTGATTTGAACAACATCCGCGTAAGCTTTGGCAACACCCGCGGCTATAGTT
This sequence comes from Aquifex aeolicus, assembly GCA_015661465.1. Taxonomy (GTDB): domain Bacteria; phylum Aquificota; class Aquificia; order Aquificales; family Aquificaceae; genus Aquifex; species Aquifex aeolicus_B. The sequence continues at coordinate 1,631 of DQVZ01000067.1, read as the reverse complement.
CCCACTCCTCTTTCTGCGACCAGCTTTACACAAACTCTCGCGAAGGGATTGGCTTGTTTTAGGTCATGTATAAGCTGTGCTAAGTCTTCTATGGAGTATATATCGTGGTGAGGGGGTGGAGATATTAAAGTTACTCCGGGTTGTGAGTGTCTTAGTTTTGCTATATATTCGTTAACTTTATGGCCGGGAAGCTGCCCCCCTTCTCCAGGCTTCGCTCCTTGGGCTATTTTGATTTCTAAATCCTTAGCAGATGCGAGATAAGTGGGAGTTACTCCGAACCTTCCGCTCGCAACCTGCTTTATAGCGGAGTTTTTAATAGTCCAATATCTTTCTGGGTCTTCTCCTCCTTCTCCAGAGTTTGATTTCATTCCCAGTCTGTTACAAGCTTCCGCTATTGTTTCATGGGCTTCCGGAGATAAGGCTCCTAGGGACATTCCTCCGGTAACAAAACGTTTCAGGATATTCTCTACAGGCTCCACTTCTTCTATGGGAATAGGTTTGGAAGATTTTTTGTAAGTAAGCAAATGCCTTATAAAGGTAGGACGTTGACTGTTTGCAAGTTTCGAAAACTCCTTGTAGTCTTCGTAATTTTTTGTTTGAAGAAATTTGTGAAGTGCTCTTACCACCTGAGGAGACCATGCATGGAATTCTCCACCTTTTTTCACTTTCATCTGTCCACCGACATCCAGCTGTGGGTCTTCTACCTCATAAGCAGCGTTGTGCCTGGCCAAGGTTGAGGCTTCGATTTCTTCCAATCCGTCGGCTTCTAATGTTACAGGTGTTCCCGTGAAGAACTCCTCAACGAAATCTTTGTTAAGGCATACGGTATCGAATATTTGTGCACCTTGATAGGAGTTGAGGGTGGATATTCCCATTTTGGACATTATTTTCAAGAGACCTTTTTCAAGGGCTTCCTTATATTTGAAAACCGCTTCTTCATAGGGAATTTCGAGTTCTCCTTTTTCACACATTTCGTAAATTACTTCATAAGCGAGATAAGGATATACCGCGCTGGCTCCGTATCCTATCAAGCATGCAATCTGGTGGCTATCTCTAGCTTCTCCTGTTTCAACTATAAAGGAAACTTTATGGGCCAATCCTTGTTTAGCTAGATGTTTTACACATGCCGAAACCGCAAGAAGTGCAGGAATAGCAACTCTGTATTTACTTATGTATCTATCCGAGAGAATTATTATGTCTGCTCCTTCTCTAACCGCCTCTTCTACCCTTCTTTGAAGTGTCTCTATTCCGAGTCTCATATCGTTTATGGGTATCTCCTCGTATAAAGCATCCATAATAAGTTCAGAAATTCTTCTTTCTCCTGCAATATCTTGAAGTTCGACGATGTTATAACTTCTCTCTTTTGGGTATGCTATGGGAATTTTTACAACCTTAAATTTATCCTGATTTTCAATAGCCTTCAGCTGATAATCCAAAAGTATAGGGGAGTCTATTTGGAGTCTTTTAGCGTGTTCCTCGGTTTCCTTCAGGAAATTCCTCTTATAACCAAGGTTCATTCTGAGTGACATTACCGCTTTTTCCCTTATAGGGTCTATGGGAGGATTGGTCACCTGGGCAAATCTTTGCTTGAAGTATCTGTACAGAAGTTGTGGTTTTTCCGATAGCGGAGG
>DQVZ01000042.1 GCA_015661465.1 Aquifex aeolicus | reverse complement strand
CGATAACAGGTATACAAGAAGCCAAAAATTTGAACTCTATTCCTTTTCTTTGAAAGATAATTTCTTTTTTTCCCGCCGCTACTTTACCGAATTAAGTCTTTTTAAAAGCTATGAAAATCATGAATTCTACAACTTATACTCCCAAGGAATTTCCTATACTTTGGGATATCGTTTAAATCCCAAAAGTTTTGTAAGCCTATCCTTTACAAGCTTTAGGGCAAAAACCGAAGGAGAGGAGAAAATAGAAGGTGATTTCAGAAAACTAACTTTTACATCCTTTGTGAAGAGAAGAATAAAGCTTTCTTTTTCAAAAACGTACGGTAAGAGAAATTATTCGAAGTTCGAAGTTTTAACTAAGCTGGAAAAAACCCTTTTTATGGATACAGGGGGAATAAGGTTAAAAACTTCTTACGGTTATGTCTCAAAAGACGCTCCCATATTTGAACGCTTTTTCTTGGGAGGTTACTTTAACATGAAAGGATATACGTATGAAAGTATAGGTGGACCTTACGGGGGAAGACAGTTCCTCTATATAAGTCCTGAGATTTTTCTAATTTATAGAAAGAATATAGAGCTTATTTCCTTTCTCGAGTTTGGAAAAACAGGTAACAGGCTTAGTGAGGTTTATAAAAACATGAAAAAAGATATAGGATTTTCATTGGGTTTTAGAACACCGGTAGGATTAATAAGGGGAGACGTTGCTTACCCGCTGGACGATACCAAGATAAAGCCCAGCAGGCTGAAGTTTTACATAACCGTAGACTTGTACTTCTAAATGTAAAAGTCTAGGAGAACTATAAGGAAGAATATAACACTTACCCATCCGTTTACCGTAAAGAACGCCTTATTTATTTTGGACAAATCCTGAGGTTTTATAAGTCTATGTTCGTAAATCAGGAAAGAGGCTATCAAAAGAAGTCCCAAGAAGTATAACGCTTCAAGTTTTGGGTGAATAGTTCCTAGAATAAGTAAGGTGAAAAAGGTTAAAAGATGAAATAGTTTTGCGATTTTCAAAGCACCTTCTATGCCGTATTTTACTGGAATGGACTTTAAACCTACTTCTTTATCAAACTCGTAATCTTGTAGTGCGTAAAGAACGTCAAACCCTGCAACCCAAAATCCCATTGCTATTCCGAGAAGCAAAGCTGTAAACGAAACCCTTTCGTTTAAAGCTATATCTACAGCTACGGGTATTAAGAAATAAACTGCTCCCAGAACTAAATGGGGATAGTATGTCAATCTTTTAGCTTGAGGGTAAAACCAAAGTAAAAATAGAACCATCGGTGATAATAAAAATGCTAAGAAATTCAACATAAAGGAGGCAAATATGAAAAAGGCACTGCTTATAAGTATTAGTTTTTTTACTTCTTCTCTACTTACTTCACCTTTCACAAGTGGCCATTCTTTTGTTCTCGGATTTAGCCTGTCGTAAGGCTCATCTATAAGGCGATTAAAGGCCATTCCAACAGTTCTTGCACTTACCAAAGCAATTACTATCCAGATTATTTTCCAAAGCGAAGGAATCTTATCCACAAGGAGAATTACACTGGCGAGGGCAAAGGGAAGGGCAAAAATTGTATGCTCAAACTTAACCAGCTCGGCATAGGACTTTATTTTTCTCATCACCTTAACTTTAGCATCGTAAGGGAAATTATTGCAAGCAGGATTGATACTATCCACATTCTAACCACTATCTTTGGTTCCGGGAGTCCTTTTAGTTCAAGGTGATGGTGAAAGGGTGCCCTTTTGAAGAGTCTTTTACCCTTAGTCCATCTAAAGTAAATAACCTGAAGGATTACGGTAATTGTTTCGAAAACAAGAACTCCACCAGCTACGGCAAAAATAAATTCGGACTTTATAAGTAAAGCTACCGTTCCCAGAGATGCCCCTATACTCAGTGCTCCTACATCCCCCATAAACATCTGGGCAGGAAAAGAGTTAAACCATAAAAACCCCAATCCAGCACCGACTAAGGCAAAGCAAAATATAGTTAGCTCTCCGGCGTAAGGAACGTAAGGAACTCCCAAATACTGGGCTATTTTTGAATGTCCTACAACGTACGCAACCACTCCCAGAGCTGTAGCGGTTGTCATGGCAGGGCCTATTGCAAGGCCGTCAAGCCCATCCGTTAGATTTACAGCATTTGCACTCCCAACTATTACGAAAACGGCAAAGGGAATATATAAAATACCCAAATCTAAATAAAGTTCTTTAAAGAAGGGGAAATACAGCTTTGTCTCTATTTCGGCCCAGTAGTAAATCAGAAATGAGATAAGGGTAGCAAATATCACCTGAGCTAAAAATTTAGCTTTTATAGATATACCCTTTTTGCTTTTTAGTTTAACGTAATCATCCCATAATCCTATAAGGCCGAAGGAAACCAGAGAAATCAAAACTATCCAAGTGTACTTTATATCCCATCTCATCAAAAGTAAGGAGCTAAGAATTAGAACTATCAGTATTACGATCCCTCCCATCGTGGGCGTGTACTTCTTCACTTCGTGGGACTCAGGCGTGTACTTTCTCACATACCCACCGAAGAAACCTTGTATCTTTTTAAGCCTCTCTATAAAGGAAGGTGAAAGTACAAGCATTAGGGCGAAAGCAACGAGAGTAGCTGTAAAAGACCTAAAAGTTATGTACTTGAAGACATTTAGAACAAATAGGTATTCCTTCAAAAGTAGAGCGATATAATACACCATCTCAGTCGCACCTATTTCTACTAAAGAGTCTGTCCAAAATTATTGCGACGGCGTTTCTCACGGAAAGATGATTCCAGTCTCCCGCACCGTAAATTGGTTCTAATATGTAATCAAATGTATTCATCATATCCGGTGGGATACCGTACCCGGTTCCGAAAACAATAAGCCAATCTTTATCCCTTTTTTCTATTTCGTGACTCAATCGGGAATAATTGACCGTATTCGGATAAGTTCTCGCATCTGTCCCGACTATTACTGGCCTTCTCCCTCTTTCCTTTTCTATATCCTCGATTACCTCGTCAAGAGTGTAAGCCAGCCTAACTAATTTTACGATTTCGTATCTGGTGGGATTTGACTTTCTTCCCTCTTCGGATAACCAGTAATTTATCTGCCTTTTGATTACTATCCTTTGAGCATCAATGGGTTGGACTATGTAAAACCTATTTATTTCATAGGCCCTTGCCGGCCTCGCTATATCGTGCAAATCCATAGTGGTGAAAGAGGTAACTATTATTCTTCCATCTTTATCCATTGCGGGATAGTGAAGAAGGGCAATAAATACATTTTCATTTATCATAGATAAGGAATTATAAACGCTTATCCTCTTAAAATTAAAACTATGGTATCCCTATTTATAACACTTATTGCTTACCTTTTAGCTTTCATTCTATTTTTGTTTAATAACTTTACAACAAAGCAAACAAAGACCATTCCATACACCCTTCTTATAACTGGATTTATCTTTTACGTTTTTTCCCTCATCGAAAGCTTTGTTCAGGTGAAAACCTTTCCAGTGGGAGATATTTACGGGATGCTTTCATTTATAGGAAACTTATCTGTTCTAATATTTGTAATTTTTTCAAGGAAGTACAACTTCTCCATATTCGGGACAATAGTTTCTTTTATGGCTTTTCTGACTACAGTTCTTTTAATTCCTTCGAAAAAACTCGGGTTTTCAAATCCCCTATACATACTTCACATATTTAGTGCAGGCTTGTCTTACACCTTCCTTATATTTGCCGGTTTAACCTCTTTTGCCAAACTTCTCGTAGAGAAAAAATTAAAGGAAAAGAGTTTGAAAATTCCCTTTGCACCTCTGAGAATTCTTAAGGGTCTTGAAAAGTTCTTTATAATCGCAGGATTTGTAGGCTTGACATTGACCTTAATATTCGGAAGTTTATGGGCTAAATACTTTTTGGGAACTCACTGGATTGACGACACTAAGCTGCTGACAACACTTCTCCTCTGGACTTACTATGCTTTTCTATCCCATATGTACATACTAAAGATTTTTAAACCCTCTCATATATCCTTTCTTTCCATATCGGGAACAGCTTTAAGTCTTATAGCATTACTGTTTTTCAGGCATTCTTTTTAATGTCTTCGAGTTTTCTTGCTGCAGCGAGAAGTATAGCTTCGGCAACTATCTCTTCCTTTACTTTAGCTACCCCTTTCATCTTGGATAAAGCTTTTTTAAGGGAAATCACTTCTAACTCCAAAATTAACTGGTCTCCAGGATAAACGGGTCTTTTAAAACGTGCATCGTCTATTCCCGCAAAAACTATAGCGTACTTCCCTATTTCGAGATTAAGGGATTTTATCATCAATATTCCGCCTACTTGAGCCATAGCTTCCAGTATGTAAACACCTGGAAATAGTGGAAATCCGGGAAAGTGTCCCTGAAATACGGGCTCGTTAACACTGACATTTTTTAAACCTACAATCCTTTTTCCTTCTTCTATTTCCAGGATTTTGTCAACGAGAAGTATAGGATATCTATGGGGAAGAATATTAATTATTTCCTGAATATCCATGGTGATATTTTAACATGTTTTTATGGTACTTCCGCCCGTAATTCCTGCCATATTTATAAAACGCTTAAACAGATTTGTCGGGGAGATATTTTTAGAAGGAAGAAAGCAAAAAGCTCTAATCAGAAATACGGGAAAACTGGAGGAACTTCTAAAACCTTATAACACTGTTTTTGTAAGGAAAAAATTAAAAGGTAAATATTTATACGAAATCTTAATCGCTAAAGCTGAAAAAGGACTTGTATGTATAGAATCCAATTATGCCGGAAAACTTTTCGAAGAATATGTTCGGGAAAACTGGAAATTTTCCATTTTGAAAAGGGAAGTTAAAATCGGAAACCGTAGAATTGATTTTTTAATAGACGATAAGCTCGTAGAAGTTAAATCCGTAAATTTAGTTAAGAAAGGAGTTGCTATGTTTCCCGATGCACCCACAAAGAGGGGAAAGGAGCATATAGAGAATCTTATAAGATTTTCAGGTAAGTATAAACCTCTGTTGGTGTTCGTAGTTCAGAGGGAAGATTTTGAAGAATTTAGGCCTAATTGTGAAACAGACCCTGATTTCTGTAAGGCTTTTTACAAGTATATAAATATGGGATTTGAAGCTATCGTTCTCAGGTGTAAAGTATGCCTTGGAGAAATAAAAGTCGTCGAAAAGCTTAATTTTTATGGAAAAACTTGACCGAAGAAGTATTCTTTAAGTTAATGAGTGACGTGAAATTTCTGGAAGACTTGTTGCTTAAAAGTGTAATGAAAGAAATAGAGGAAAGATATGAAGATGTAATTACCATTTACAAATACGATTTTGAGGTTAGAGGATTGGCGGAGAAGCTTATGAGACTTGCCAGAATCGTAGAAGAAGTATTTCAAGATATTCCTAATCCCGAAAAAAAATTAGACCAAGGTTTATACACAACCCTGTATAACATTTTAAAGGACATAAGTTCTATTCTTTATGACCTTTCAATCGCTACCAATGAGCAAATTAGCTACGTTTTACTACAGGCCTATAGAAAACTCGACAATATCGATAGCCTCATAAGGAAACTTAAATGATGTTTAGAGATAGGGATGAAGCGGGAGAACTTCTAGCCCAGGCTTTAGAGGGGATAATCGATGTTAAAAAGAATCCGATAGTTTTAGCCATACCAAGAGGTGGAATACCCGTTGCTTACAAGATAGCCAATTATTTTAAAATACCCATGGCTGTAATAGTAGTAAGGAAGTTAGGACTGCCTTGGAATGAGGAAGCAGGTTTTGGAGCCATCGACCCGAACGGAACCCCTTATTACGATTCAAGTGTTCTTAACTATTTAACTGAGGAGGAGATTAAGGATGTAATAAAGAAGGAACTTAAAGAACTGAGGGAAAGGGAAAAGAAGTTTGCTCCTCGCGGATATCCGAAGCTGGAAGGTAGACAGGTTATAATTGTGGACGACGGAGTAGCTACAGGGTATACAGCTATTGCAGCTGCGGGGTATGCAAAGGGCAAAGGTGCCCTGGAAGTTATTGTAGCTGTGCCTGTATGTCCTTCGGATTCAAAAAGGAAACTTGAAAATTATATGGATAAATTTATCTGCTACTACTCTGTGAGTTCTTCGAGTTTCGCCGTAGGGATGTTTTATCGGGACTTTCACCAACTTTCCGACGAAGAAGCTAAGGAGTACTTAAAAAGAGCAGAAGAAAAAGGCATTTTAGAGGCCTAGGTTTTACTTTTTCGGTCTAAAGGCTTTTACTTTATTAGGGTCCGTATCTATGTATGCACCACCTATAAGGTCTATACAGTATGGAATTGCCGGCATTACAGCATCCAGACATACTTTTATAGACTGAGGTTTCCCCGGTAAATTCACTATAAGACAGCTTCCCCTTATTCCGGCGGTTTGTCTCGAGAGTATTGCCGTGGGAACTTGCTTTAGGGAAACCTGTCTCATAAGCTCTCCGAAACCTGGAAGCATTTTTTCACATACGTTTTGGGTAGCTTCTGGAGTAACATCTCTCGGGGCAGGACCTGTTCCGCCGGTAGTGAGTATTAAACTACATCCTTTTTTATCCACAAGCTCTATCAAAGTCTTCTCTATCAATTCCCTTTCGTCCGGTATTACTCTGTACTCTATTTCAAAGGGAGTAATTATTACATCTTTCAGATAATCAATAATCGCTTTACCGCTTATGTCTTCGTATATACCTTTACTTGCTCTGTCGGAAATTGTAACAACCCCTATTACCGCTTTCTTTTCAGCCATAACTAAATTTTAAGCTATTGGGCTAAAATAGTGGTATGAGGGATATTGTTTTCATAGAAAGAGACCCTTATGCTCCTATAAGACACTGCTACACAATCTCTAAGATACTTTACCAAGGTAAAAGCCCTTACCAGGAAATACAGGTAGTGGAGAGTCCTGAGTTCGGTAGGATGCTAATTCTAGACGGTGTAGTCCAACTGGATGAAAAATATGAGTTTCTCTACCACGAGTATCTAGCCCATGTTCCCCTGCATGCTCACCCAGAGCCCAAAAACGTCTTAATCATAGGTGGGGGAGATGGAGGAACTCTGAGGGAAGTTTTGAAACACGATGTTGTAGAAAGGGCTATTCTCGTTGATATAGATAAAGAAGTTATAGAGGTGTCTAAAAAATTTTTCCCGTCTTTGTCAGTTGGTTTCAATGATTCCAGGGCAATAGTTGTAAACGAGGATGGATACAAATATATTCAAGATTACGAAAATGAATTTGATGTAATCATAGTAGATTCAACAGACCCGGTAGGATTTGCCCACGTTCTTACTACCGAGGATTTCTTCAGATATGTGTACAAAGCTCTCAAAGAAGATGGAATATTTGTAGCTCAAACAGAATCCATTCACTACCATCTGGATATGGTAAGAACCATACAGCAAAGATTAAAGAAGGTATTCCCTATTGTTGACCTTTACACTTCTATCATTCCGATATACGCAGGCTATTGGTGGACCTTTTCGATAGCCTCTAAAAAGTATCATGTTCGCTCGCCCATAAGGGAAGTAAAAGTTCAAACTAAAATTTACGATGCTGATATGCACGAATACGCATTCCTTCCTGAAAAATTCTACGATAAACTTGTAAATGGAGAGTACAAATACTAAAATATAATTTTCAACCTCGTTTCCCCGCACCTGCGGGGAGACCCTAAATTTAGGTCCGGGAGGTAAGGCATGCCAAGATTGAGGCACTATAAAACTTTGAGGTATTACGAAACCGTATTTGCTCTAAAGCCAACTTTAAACGAAGAGGAGGTGAAAAAGAAAGTAGAGCAAGTAAAAGGGTTTATTGAACAAAAGGGAGGCGAAATACTCTACGAGGAAGATTGGGGAATGAAAACGCTGGCCTACCCAATCAACAAGTTCAATAACGCAAGGTATTATTTACTTCAGTTCAAAACCCAAAACCCTCAGCTCGCAAACGAATTAGATTTCCAACTGAAAATTGATGAAGATGTAATAAGGTGGTTAAATTTTCAAATTAAGGAAAGTGGAGTAAAGAAGAATGCTTAATAAGGTTCTTTTAATAGGCAGGCTTACTAAAGACCCCGTAATTACCTATCTTCCCAAGGGAACACCCGTTGTAGACTTAACTATTGCATATAACCGCCGATATAGAAATCAAGAGGGACAATGGCAGGAAGAAACTCACTTTTTTGACGTAAAGGCTTACGGAAAGCCTGCGGAAGACTGGGCTACCAGATTCTCTAAAGGTTATATGGTTCTAGTTGAAGGCAGGTTAGTTCAGGAAAAGTGGGAAAGGGAAGGGAAGAAGTTTTCTAAAGTGAGAATAGTTGCGGAAAGCATAAAACTCATAAGTAGGCCAAAGGGTACTGAAGAAGTTTCGGAAGAAGAAGAAACAATAAGTAGTATTGAGGAAGAGATTAAGAAGCTTTCCGATGAGGAGGTTGAAAAACCTCCTTTTGATGAGGAGGATGAAATTCCCTTTTAATTGTAGGAGGTAAGTGATATGGTAGTAAGAGCGGCTAAAAAGAAGGTCTGTGTTTATTGTGAGCAGAAAAGGGAACCTGACTATAAAAACTATGAAGAGTTAAGGAACTTCATGACTGAAAGGGGAAGGATAAAATCGAGAAAACAAACAGGCCTTTGTGCTAAACATCAAAGAAGACTTGCAGTTCAAATAAAAAGGGCAAGACAACTTGGATTGCTCCCTTACGTTGTTTATTAATATCTACATTCTTGCTTTCTTCCTCTTTTCTGTTTAAATTAAACCTTTAGGAGGGTAACATGCATTTTCCTTTACCGTGGCAGTTATTAATTATATTACTCATAATATTACTACTCTTTGGTGCTTCTAAGCTTCCCGAAATAGGTAGAGGTTTGGGAGAAGGAATTAGGAACTTCAAAAAAGCCCTTTCCGGAGAAGAAGAAAAAGGTAAAGAAATTAAGAAGGAGGATTAGCTAATGTTTCCAGGCGGAATATCCATGACAGAGTTGATAATTATTTTGGCCATAGTCCTACTCCTTTTTGGAGCAGGTAAGCTTCCGGAGGCGGGTAGAGCTTTAGGGGAAGGAATAAGAAACTTCAGGAAAGCACTTTCGGGTGAAACAGAATCTGTAAAGGAAGTAAAAGCTGAAGATGTCAGGACCGAAGAAAAGAGAGAAGAAAAGGAAGAAGTTAAAGCCTAAGAATCGGAAATAATTTCTGCTACCTTATTTATCGATTTTTGGAGGTTTTTAGTCCTTAAAACCTCGCTGTAAGGAGATATATCTATAACGTAATCGTTATCTTTTTTCTTTATTTGTATAAAGAATTTTTGGAAATAGCCTTTTTCGGAAAGAAGACTTTCCACTAGATAGCTTCCTTCCCTTTGCCAAATCTTAAAGGTTTTAAAGTATACTTCTTCATCAAGTTTAAATTCTTTGTTCTCTAAATCCTTAATTCTCAGCTCTTTAGCTTTAACCTTTACGGGAAACACCTCTGCCACCTCCTCTAAAGTTGGATGAGGGATAAATTTAGGTTCTTTAACTTTTCTTAAAATCAGCTTATGGAGGGTTCTTCCCATAGAAAGCCATTTACTTTCGTACTTTGTTATCGGCTCTTTAATGTCAAGTATACCTTCCTCTATTTCAAAACATTCAAGTCCTTCAGCAGACTCTTTCGTAAATTCGATGAACTCATAATTATCGGAACGTATTCTTATTTCACCCCGAAGTTTTAGTTTTTTCGTAAATATATACAATCTCTCGGGTGTTGTAAGCCTCCTCTTATGATGTTTTTTCTTAAACCAAGGGTCAGGGTAATTCATGTAAATGTTTTCGATATAGTTGTCTTTAAAAAGTAAGAAGAATCCCCAATATGCGTCTATACGGGTGCAATATATATTTTTTAGGTTTTCCTTTTTAACCCTTTTCATAAGCTTTTCAACCGATATTTGAGATAGCTCTATACCGAAGAAGTTTTTTTCTGGATTTTCATTAGCGAGTTTTACTATAAAATCTCCCCTTCCAAAGCCTATTTCTACTTCGAGATTCGGAATATTTAGCGGCTTCTTTACCCTCTTATAGTTGATATAGCAAGACATAGAATATATAGTTTACATGCTGATGAATTTTGAACTCAAAAAGCGAATCTTACTGCAAAAAGAAAACATACCTAAAAATGTACTTTGGGTCCATGTGGCAAGCGTAGGAGAATTCAACACTTTTCTTCCTATACTTAAAGAATTAAAGAAGAAGCATAAAATTCTTTTGACTTTTTTTTCTCCGAGAGCAAAGGAATTTTTGGAAAATAAAAATAAATTTTACGATTTTTTATACCCTTTACCTTTGGATGTACCCACGATTATAAGGAATTTTGAAAGGAGTATTAAGCCTAAAGCTTTAATTATAGTCGAAAGAGAGTTTTGGCCTTCCTTGATAATGTTTACAAATGCGAAAAAAATACTCGTTAATACTTACGCAAAAAATACTTTTTTCGAGAGAATACTTTCAAAAAGGTTTGACCTGATTATAACCAGAAGCGAAAAAGATGAGGAGGTATTCAGAAGCTACGGAGCCAAAAAAGTAGTTTCCTGCGGAAATTTGAAATTTATATGCCAAAATGAGAATAAAAATTTAAGATTATCTACCAAGAATAAGATTATTGTTGCAGGAAGTACCCACAAAGGTGAGGAAGAAATAATACTAAATGCCTTTAAAAAGGTAAAGCAAGAAATAAAAGATACCGTTTTGGTGTTAGTTCCCAGGCATGTGGAGAGAGCAAGTGAAGTTATGAATACGGTAAAAAGTTTTAGCTTTAGATGTTCTTTTTTTACAGATTTCCGAAAAGACTCGGTAGTAGATGTAATAGTTGTAAATAAGCTTGGCGTTTTGAAAGATTTATACGCAATTGGAGAAGTAGCGATAGTTGGAGGAACATTTGTAAGATTGGGAGGTCATAATCTACTCGAACCTGCATGCTTCAATATACCTGTTATATACGGCCCTTATACGTTTAAGGTTAGGGATTTAAAGGAGTTTCTTGAAAAAAATAAAATCGGTTATGAAGTAAAAAATTGGGAAAGTTTAAGAGATACCCTTTTGAAAATTCTAAAAGACAAGCACAAACCTGTGGTAAATATAAAAGAGTATTCGGAAAGGATAAAGAGGTGCTATTTAAGGGAAATAGAGGAAATCTTAAGAACCTAATACTTTTTTGATAAAGGGAATTACCACTTGATTGAATTTCTCCGGATTCTCGAATGGGGGAAGGTGTGCAGCATTCTCAAGTTCGTAATACTCCGCTCCTTTTACTCCTTCAGCAATTTTCTTTACTATAGAAGGAGGAGTTACTTTTTCATCGTCTTTACCTGCAATTACGAGGGTGGGAACGTTTATGGTGGGAAGGAGTTCCGTATTATCCTTTCTCTCTGCTAAGGCTTTCAAGGTCTTTATTATTCCTTCCGTGGAAGCCTTTTGCATTATACATCTTAAAGTTATCATTTTTTTCTCATCTCTCTTTGTAGTAGGAGAAGTTTGATTTTCAAGCATAACGTCTATGAGAAAATCTTTCCCTTCCTTTTGAACTCTTTCTATAAGTGTGTATCTTGCTTTTCTTCCTTCTTCGTTATCCGCCTCTGCACGTGTAGCAACGAATACAAAACCTTTTACCAAGTCCCTATACCTTCTCCATAAGTCAAACATTATATACCCGCCCATACTGTCTCCTACTGCTATTACCTTTTTGATATTTAGCTTCTTGATTTCGTTAACTACGTAATCGGTAAGTCTTTCTATCGTATAATCTCCCGGAATGTTAGGAGAATCTCCAAAGCCAGGATAGTCTATAGCTACGTATGGAAGAGCATTTTCTTCAAAGGCACAAAATTGGTACTTGTACATATCCTTGTTTAACGGAAAAGCATGAAGAAATACTACTGCTTCTGGGATATTTATTCTCAGCATGGAAAATATTCTAAAATAGAAACCATCGTAAAATCGATAAAATTTGTTCAACAAATAGTTGACAAAGTTTTCTAATTACATAGCTTTTTCATTCAAGGGGTAAATATGAATAGAAAAGAAGTTATAGACATATTACTTTATGATGTAGCTCTTGAACATTCTGCGATAATTCAATACCTTTACAACGTGTTCCTCATAGAAGACCCTGAGATAACCTCCGAAATAGAGAGTATAGCAAGGCAAGAAATGAGACACCTCAAATGGTTTGCTCAAAGAGTGGTAGAACTCGGAGGAAAAGTATCCCTCAAAAGAGTGGAAGAGGCGATAAATCTAGGAAAGAGTTGGGATGAGATGTTGCAAAATGATGTAAAGGCCGAGGAAGAAGCTATAAAAATTTACTCCGAGCAGCTTGAAATTGTAAAGGAAGATTCGGTAAAGAAACTACTGGATAGAGTTATAAATGATGAAACAAAACACAGAGATGATTTTAAGGAATTACTCGAAAATTTGAAAAATAAGAAAATAGAAGAAACTAAGGATAGCGGTGAGATTGATTCCGAAATTGTTCAGATTTTGAATACTCTACTTCAAAAAGAATACAGGATTATACTCGATCACTTACACCACTTTTTCCACTCAAGAACTTGGCAAGAAAAGGATATCTCCCTGGATATAGCAGTAGAAAGCATGGTTCACATGGGTAAACTCGGAGAAAAAATAGGAGAAATAGGTGCTATGCCGGATTTATCTCTGCCGGAAGCCAAACATTTTAATAAAGAATACTCTGCAAGGGAAATTATAGATGACATTATGGAAGAGGAAAAAGCTAAAGATTTATACAAGGAGTATTCGAGTAAAATTACCCGTGAGGATTTATGGAAACTTTTCAAATGGATAGAAAGCCATGAAGATTACCATGTCCAGCGTCTGAAAGAGCTACTTAGAATGCTTAATAGATTTACAATAGGTAGTCTGATAGAAAGGGATAATCATAAATAATCCTTATAGCAAAAGTTATAGAAATAGAGTAAATACTGAGATAAATTATTTTAAGCACGTTAGTTTAGGCTAACCGAGGTAGGAAATGGTAGGGATTAAAGACCAGATAAGGGCCCTTGCAGAAGCCATAGAAAGAGAAAGTGTGTTAATACACAGAGATGCTCTAATAGGTGCTTATAGGGATTTAAATAAAATAGCTAAGTTCGGCTTGGACAAACTTATAAAGAAGGCTGCAGAGTTTGGAGGTAAGAAGGGGGCTAAAACCTTAAAAGAAAGGTATGGAATTTATACAGACAGATTAGATGAAGCTCTGGATGTGCTTTCAATAATCGCTGAATCGTCCAGGATGATAGGCTATTTTGAGTATGACGTTGATAATCTAGAGATAAAGGTAGAAGGTTCAATCCTTGTGGAAGCTATTCCTCAAAGTGAAAAGCCCGTATGCCAACCTATGGCGGGATTCTTTAAAGGTTTCTTAAGTGAGTTCTTGGAAAAAGAGTATGACGTTGAAGAAGTTACGTGTAAATCTCAGGGTTATGACCGATGTTTGTTTAGAATAAAACCTAAGGGTGGTAAGAAGTAAGCTTTTATATCCTTTAAGTTTACTTTATAAGAAATTTGTAAACTTTAGAAATTCGCTTTACGATAAGAAAATATTAAAATCAAGAAAGTTGCCTATTCCCGTGATATCGGTGGGGAACCTGTCGGTGGGAGGTACCGGGAAAACTTCATTTGTTATCTATCTCGCAAACCTGTTAAAAGATAAAAGGGTCTGTATACTGTCAAGGGGTTATAAAAGGAAAACAAAGGGTCCGCAAATAGTTTCCGAGTACGGAAATATAAAACTCTCCTGGGAAGAGGCTGGAGATGAAGCTTACTTGGTTGCGAAATTTTTACCTTTTGCAAGTGTGGTAGTGTCTGAGGACAGATACAAAGGTGGAATTCTCGCTTTAGAGAAGTTATCTCCCGAAGTAGTAATACTTGATGATGGTTTCCAGCACAGGGCTCTTTATAGGGATATCGATATCTTAATGATAAAAAGGGAAGATTTAAGGGATTATCTTCTTCCGGCGGGAAGATTAAGAGAGCCCCTTTCTTCAATAAACAGAGCGGATGTAATAATTCTTACATATCAAGAGGTAAACCCCTTTGACTTTTATACGGGTAAACCGACTTTTAAAATGTTCAGAGAATTTATATCCCTGCTTGATTCCAATCTTGAGGAAGTTCCTATTGATTTTTTAAAGGATAAAGAAGTTATAGCTTTCAGCGGACTCGGAGATAACGGACAATTCAGAGAAGTACTTAGAAAACTTAATATCTCCGTAAAGGAATTCCTATCATATAGAGACCACTATGATTACAAAGATTTTGAACCTGAGGAAGATGAAACTTATTTAACCACACCTAAGGATTTGGTAAAGCTGGAAGGATATAAAAATATTTTCGCTTTGAACTTCAAAGTAAAGGTAGAAAGAGAAGAAAAACTCAAAAAGCTTATTTATAGAATTTTTTACTGATTTGTGCCCTTTCCTCTCCGCAGTTAACGTCTTCCCTTTCTATATACTCTTTAAGTTTTTTAATAGCTTCTTCGCCGGTTACCAAATCCTGCAAGTCTCTTTCTAAATTTGCGGGTTTTAACTTTGCTATCCAGCCTTCGCCGTAAGGGTCTTCGTTTATAAGGTCAGGTTTATCAAATAGTTTTTCGTTTCTCTCCACAACTTCTCCTTCTATATCTGCAGGAACGGGTCCTGCCCATTTTCCGCTCTCGAGGCTTGCCACCGGTTTACCCTTTTTAATGTGTTTACCAGGAGCTTTTATCCTAATATTTATAATTTTCCCAGCCCTTGCTTGACCTATGTCGGTAACTCCGACAGTGACGGTTCCGTCCTCATTAACTCTAAACCAAACTTGATTTTCGATATCGTAATACAAGTCTTCAGGGATTACACATCCTCTGTATTCCTCAACTTTTTTCCCCATTCTGACACCTCCACAAAATTTTACAGGAATTCTCAAGAATAGAAACAACCTCGTAGGCTTTGAAAAGAGAATTTTCTACTGCAAAAACACCATGCCCCCTTATCACTGCAACCTTTTTCTCTTTCAAAACTTCCGATAAAACTTCGGCAAGTTCTATACTTGCTGTAGGTTTTTCCCCTTTAAGAACCGGAACGCTTCCGAGAATAGCCTTCCCTTCGCTGTCTTTAGGAGTTATTACATCGCAATTGAGGGAAAGCTTTACCGTATATATAGGATGGGTATGAAGAACGGCTTTCTTTCCCGAACTACTTAGAATACTTTTGTGAACTATAAGCTCCGATGAAGCCCTGGTCTCGAGAATCGATTTTTTATCGAAGGGTAAAACAATTATGTCCTCTTTGGATAAATTCCTCAAATTGGCTCCGGTTCTCGTTATAAATAGGTTATTTCTCCATCTTCTGCTCAGATTACCAGTATAGGAATAAATCAACTGCTCCTGTGCAAGCATTTTGGCGGTAAGGAAAAAATCTTTATAAATGTAATCCATCAATCTTAGAGAATATTACATATTGCTTATTAAAAGTTAAAGAATTTCTTATAACCTTTAAAAGAAAGCTAATAGGTTCGCTTGATAAGATAATCTCATGGCAATAATTAAAGGAGTTAATTTCGGGAGTTATCTTTTTGCTTCTTTTTTTGCCGGATACGTCATGATGGGTCTTGACCTTATGCTTGATGGTTTTCTGGGACTTTTCGGAACATACAAGTACTACATAGAAATGACTAAAATTTGGGGGATATTTAAAGGTCTTGAAGATTGGATAACTATCTTGGGACACATGCTAAATTCCTTAATTTTGGCTGTTGTATTCGTTCACCCTTCGGTTTACTTTAAACTCCCTGGCAATGGTCTGATTAAGGGATTTATTTTCGGTTTAGTTTGGCATGTTCTGGTTGTTGTTTTTTTAATAATCACCGCTTGGGGCGGTTCGGAGTTTATGAGAGCTTTTCTGAGTATGCCTTTGAAAGCCCACATTTCTCTTTTTTTAGAACATCTCATATGGGGAATGAGTCTTGGTTTACTTTATGAACCTCCTAAAGACTATAATTCTTAAAAAGGAGGTGGAAAAATGGGAAAGATGGTAGAGTTTGAAAAAAGCGGTGTAAAAGTTAGAGGGTATATATCCACACCGAAATGGGGAGGACCCGGT
>DQVZ01000058.1 GCA_015661465.1 Aquifex aeolicus | reverse complement strand
CTTCCAGTTTTTGAAACCCTACCTACATCGTTGCGTGCTAAATCAACGAGCATAATGTGTTCCGCTTTTTCCTTTTCATCGGCAAGGAGCTCCTCCTCTAAAAGTTTGTCTTCTTTTTCGTCTTTGCCCCTTCTTCTAGTTCCCGCTATAGGTCTCGTTTCTATTTTCCCATCTTCAACTCTTACAAGTATTTCCGGGGACGAACCTATTACACTTAAATTACCCAAGTCTAAATAATACATATAGGGAGACGGATTCATAAATCTTAAAATTCTGTATATTTTGTCGGGATTAGAATAAAAGGGTTTTTTAAAACGTTGTGAGAGAACAACCTGAATTACATCTCCCTGGGCTATGTACTGCTTTGCTCTTTTTACTATAGCCTCGAATTCCTTTTTTGAAGAATTAGAACGCCACTTAGAAAGGTCTGGTTCTTTTTCTACAACATTTAAAAATGTAAATGTGTTTACTTTTAGCTTATATACCACTTCTTCAATTAATCCTTTAGCCCTCGTATATTCTTCATGTATATCGTTTTCTGTAAATAAAGGTACAACTATTTTTACCTTTCCGGTTAGATTGTCATGAATGACAACAACATCTGTAAGGATTAGATATATATCGTAAGTGTTTATTGGGTCGGGATTTTTATCAAGAACCGGCTCGTAGAACTTCACCACATCGTAAGCAAAGTACCCGACAAGTCCTCCCCAAAACCTAGGCAGATTCTTATCGTTATATGGTTTGAATCTCTTTATAATATTTTTCAATTTTTCAATAGGGTCTTTAGTTTTAAAGAACTCAACCTTTCCTCTGTTGTAAATTTCCCCGAACTCTTTTCTCGTTCTAAAGTAAAAGGAGGAACCAAGTATCACGAAAGAGTATCTGCCCCATTTTTCCCCACCTTCTGCACTTTCAAGAAGGATATTAAACCGACCCTTTTCCTTTAGCTTGAGAAAAATAGAGAGTGGAGTTTCTGTATCTACTAAGAGTTCTGTATATAAGGGGATTACACTGAAGTTTTTGGATAGCTTTTTCACTTCTCCCTCGCTTAGATTCAAATTCATAAGGAAAGATTTTAAAATATGTTTACTATAGCTATTAAATAAATAAATTTTAAGATAGGGATAATGAGAAGGTTTTTTGAATGGTTTAATGAAAGAACGCAACGGGAGAAAATACTTCTATCTATTATCCCATTCGGATTTGCTTTAGCTTTTTACACTTTCCTAATTCAACCCTTGGTAGAAGAAAAGAAAAAGTTAGAAGAAGAATTAAGCAATGTAAGAAACATTGCTTTTTTATTGGCTAAGAAAAAGGCTATTGAAAGGGAAATAAAGAATTTGAGAATAAGTAAAGAACTGGAAGATTTATCTCTAAAAGATTTGTACGAACTTGCGAGAGCAAATGACATTACAATTCTTGAAACTGAAGTTTTAACGAAAAAAGGTGTAAGTATAAGCAAAAGAGGTAAAAACTTTTATATATCAAAAGGTATTTCTAAAAAGGGAAAGGGAGATAAGCGACGAAAAAGAATATCAGGATTAAAAGGAGATTTAAATATTTATCAGATGAAAGTTATAGCCTCAAAAGATAATTTATACAAATTTTTTAAAGCTATAATGGAAAACAGGTTAGCATTTGTAGCGGGTGTATATCATGGGTGTATGTCTAAAAAGGATTTCAACCGTAGAAAAAATCCTCCT
>DQVZ01000282.1 GCA_015661465.1 Aquifex aeolicus | reverse complement strand
TTTTCTCCTTCTCCTCTTACTCCCTTTAGCTTGGGTATCAGGTTTTTCCAGTCTAATGAGGATTTTTCCAGAATTGCGTTTGCCACTTTAAGTATTGCTTCCTTTGAACGATAGTTTACCTCAAGTTTAACCACCTTCGGATTAAAATCCTCTTTAAACCTTAGGATATTGTCTGGACGGGCATCTCTCCACTCGTATATGCATTGATTAGGGTCACCTATAACGCATATATTTTTATCCGCGAGAAGTTTGATTATCTCATACTGAATTGTATTCGTATCTTGGTATTCATCAACGAGAATGTATTTAAACTTCTTTCTGTACTTTTCCCGCACCTTAGGAATCTGAAGGAGATTGTAAAGTTCTCTCATTAAGTCCGAAAAATCCAGAAGTTTATTTTTCCTGAGTGTATTTTGATACTCTTCAAAGATTACACTCATCCACGCTTCCGTTTCCTTAAAGTTCTCCTTTATCCGTGAAATCTCTTCTTTTATTTGGTCAGGGTCTTTTTTTATTCCATATTTTTTAAGTATCCCCTTTATTATTTCCGTTGTATCCCTTTCATCGGCTACGGCAAAATCTCCAGGTATTCCTATCTTCTCTCCATCCATCCTAAGAATTTTCAGAGCTATAGAGTGAAAGGTACCGCTCCATTCTAGTTCAAATCCTAACTTATTCTTTATCCTTTCTTTTATTTCTCTCGCCGCTTTGTTTGTAAAAGTGATACAAAGTATTTCGTAAGGTTTTATATTCTTTTCCCGAAGGAGATATTCAACCTTGTGTATGAGAGTTCTGGTTTTTCCCGACCCTGCCCCCGCTATTACTAAGAGAGGGCTACCAAAGTGAATTACCGCTCTTTTCTGTTGCTCGTTAAGTTCCATGATTCCGGTTTTAACCTTTTTGCTCTCAACTGTCCGCATGCTCCGAAAACCTCTATACCTTTGCTGAATCTGACGAAGTTTGAGATACCATACTTCCAAAGAACCTTTTGGAACTTCATTATCTCAGTCAAGGATGGTCTCTCGTAAGGCAGATTCGGGTCAGGGTTAAAGGGAATAAGGTTTACTTTAAATCTCTTTTTGTGTTTCCCTATCAATTTAGCAAGCTTTTGAGCATCTTTTACTGAGTCGTTGATTCCCTTTATTAAAACATACTCAAGTGTAATTCTCCTGTATTTGGGAAGAGGGAAGCTTTTTAGAACCTCCATCAGCTCTTTTAAAGTATTGGTTTTTGTGAGAGGCATAAGCTCCTCCCTGGCTTTCTGCGAAACCGCGTTTAATGAAACTGCGAGGTTTACTTCTCTCATTACTTCATCTTGAGCCATTCTCTTTAGCTGTGATATTATTCCGCTGGTAGATATAGTAATTCTTCTCTTGGAAAGGTCTAATCCTTCAGATGAGACCATTATCTCAACAGCTTTTTTAACATTTTCATAGTTAGCTAAGGGTTCACCCATTCCCATGAAAACTACATTTCTTATCTTCTCTTCACCTAAATCCTGCTGAACCTGAATGTACTGGTCTATAATCTCGGCCGTAGTTAGGTTCCTCTTAAGACCGTCAAGGGCTGTCGCACAAAAAGTACATCCTACAGCACAACCTATTTGGGAAGATACACAAAGGGTGTAATGGTCTCTTTCCTTTATTAGAACTGTTTCAACTATATGGTTATCA
>DQVZ01000307.1 GCA_015661465.1 Aquifex aeolicus | reverse complement strand
GTGGCAAGGGCTGAACCTCCGGAGTCCTTAATAGATAAACTCATATTCAATAACCTCGGTAAGGTTTTCGTAGATACAAAAATATTTTTCCACGCTATAGTAGATGTTAGGCAAAAGAAAATAAAGGCTTTTGAAGCCCTTTGCAGGCCTCCCATAAAGATAGTGGATTTGATAAATATAGGGAAAAGTACCTCTGAGTTTTCCGAAAATTTTTGCAGATACGCTGCGCTGAAAAAAGCCAGCAAGTTCCTGGGAGAGAACTTACTCCTTTTTATGAACTTTCATCCGCGGTTTTTAAAGGATCCTTTTAAAGTTTTTGGAGATTTTCTAAGCACTTTGTACACCCACGATGTAAAGCCCAACCAGATAGTTGTGGAACTTACCGAATATGAGGAACTGGATATATTCGCAGTAAAAAACTTGATATATTTTCTTAAATCCGAAGGTGTTAAGGTTGCCCTTGACGATGTTGGTTCAGGGTATTCTGGATTGTTTTACCTTTCGGAACTTAATCCGGACATTATAAAGATAGATATGGAACTGATACGTGATATTCATAAGCATAATCTTAAGAAGGTAATAGTAAATCACCTTATACGCCTTGCCCATGATAGCGGAATACTTGTGGTTTCCGAAGGTGTCGAAACGAAGGAAGAGCTTGAAACCGTAATTTATATGGGAACAGATTTAGTACAGGGATTTATATTCTCAAAACCCGTAGAAAATCCAAGTATTGATATGCTAAACAAACAAATAAAGAAAATTTTAGATTCCATGTAACTCTTGAATTGAGTTTACTTTAAGAGTATTATCGGTCTTCCTTAATTTCCTGAAGCTCTTTATGGCTTCAAGAACAGCGTATCCTGCCCTTACAGTTGTGTAATAGGGAACATTAAATTGAACCGCTGTTCTTCTGATAAAGTACGCATCACTTTTTTCACGTTTGCCCGAAGGAGTGTTTATAACCAGATGTATATTTCCGTTAATAATCATATCTACTACGTTGGGTCTTCCTTCGGAAACTTTCATGACCCTTTCTGTCGGAATTCCGTGTTTTTTAAGGAACTTATAAGTTCCGGTAGTTGTGTATATTCTGAATCCGAGCTCATAAAAACCTTTGGCGAGCTCCCTAATTTTCGGCTTATCTCTGTCAGAGACGCTTATAAATACATTACCTCTTTCTGGAAGTCTATAGCCGGCCGAGAGTTGAGCTTTATAATATGCTAAACCAAAATCCTCATCTATTCCCATCACTTCTCCTGTCGATTTCATCTCCGGTCCCAATAGGGGGTCTACTTCGGGAAATCTCTTCCATGGGAAGACCACTTCCTTTACGGAAAATATCTTTTTACTTTTAGGGAGAAAGTCCGATGCTATGTGATTTTCTCCCTTTTCTATCCTTTCGAACACTTCAGGAACAATTTCCCTCAGAGATTTTCCTATTAGTACCTTGGTTGCTATTTTTGCCAAAGGATACCCTACACTTTTACTTACAAAGGGTACCGTTCTTGAAGCTCTGGGATTTACCTCAAGTACATAGACTTCTCCCTTATAAACTGCGAATTGAACATTTATTAAACCTTTTACTTCGAGAGCAAGGGCAAGTTCTCTTGTTTGCCTTTTGACTTCTTCTACTATTTCATCGGATAGAGTGTAGGGGGGTATTGAGGTTGCACTGTCTCCTGAGTGAACTCCGGCCTCTTCTATGTGTTCCATTACCGCTCCTATAAGGACTTCTTTTCCATCACAAACGGCATCCACGTCAAGTTCTATACTGTCTTCTAAGAATTTATCTATCAAAACGGGCCTTTCATAGCTTACACTTACAGCCTCTTCCAGATAATCTTTTAATTCGTTTTCATCGTAAACTATTCTCATCGCCCTTCCTCCGAGAACGTAAGAAGGTCTTACTAAGACGGGATATCCTAGCCTTTCGGCTATTTCGAGAGCTTCTTCTTTATCCTTCGCGGTTCCACTTTCAGGCTGCTTTAAACCAAGTTCTATAATTAGCTTCCTGAAAAGTTCTCTATCCTCTGCTCTATCTATATTTTCGGGCTGAGTTCCTAAGATATTTACACCTTGTTTTTTTAGAGGTATAGAAAGCTTTAAAGGAGTTTGTCCTCCGAATTGAAGTATAACTCCGTAGGGTTTTTCCCTTTCTATGATGTCCATTACATGTTCAAAAACTATAGGTTCAAAGAAGAGTTTATCCGCTGTGTCGTAATCGGTAGAAACAGTTTCGGGATTGCAGTTCACCATTATTGCCTTATAGCCTTCTTCTTGTAAGGCAAATACTGCATGAACACAGGCGTAATCGAATTCAATCCCTTGACCTATACGGTTAGGTCCGCTGCCAAGTATAACAACTTTTTTAGACATATCGTAAAAATTTTAAACTAAATGTATATATTATTTTCATAATGAAAGTCGAGTTTAATAAAGAACTTATCAAAAAATACGACCGTCCCGGGCCGAGGTATACAAGTTATCCTCCCGCAACAGAGTTTACCCAAGAAGTAAAATCGGAACACTATATTAAGAAACTAATAGAGAGCAATCAGAGGAAAACCCCCTTATCCCTCTATTTTCACATACCTTTTTGTGAACAAAGATGTTTATACTGCGGTTGCAATGTAATAATTTCCCATAGGAAGGGAATAGAGATTCCGTATCTTGAAAGGGTTTACAGGGAAATGGAAATGGTATCCCAATACTTGGATAAGGATAGAAAGGTAGTTCAGCTCCATTGGGGAGGAGGAACACCCAACTACCTCGAACCTGAACAAATTAAAGCCTTTTTCGAAGAAATAGTTAAAAGATTTCCCATAGATGAAGATGCCGAGATTTCAATCGAACTTGACCCTCGTTATCTTACGGATGAACAAATAAAAACAATTAAAGAAACGGGTTTCAACAGGGTAAGCCTAGGAATTCAAGATTTAGACCCTAAAGTCCAACGTGCGGTAAACAGGATACAACCCTACGAGCTTATCAAAG
Organism: Aquifex aeolicus; assembly: GCA_015661465.1. GTDB lineage: Bacteria > Aquificota > Aquificia > Aquificales > Aquificaceae > Aquifex > Aquifex aeolicus_B. The sequence continues at coordinate 6,758 of DQVZ01000307.1, read as the reverse complement.
AAAAAATTGAAAAGCTAAGGGAGGCAGGTTTTGAAAGTATAAATGTAGACCTTATTTACGGACTTCCTTATCAGACCAGGAAAAGTTTTGAAGAAACTGTAGAGAAAGTTATAGAACTCAATCCTGACAGGGTAGCAACTTACAGTTTTGCCTACATACCTGATGTTAAACCTCACCAACAACTTCTCCCTAGAGAATCATTACCTTCAGCAGAGGAAAAACTGAGAATTCTCGAGATGATAATAGATAAATTCCAGTCAGCGGGATACGTTTACATAGGGATGGACCACTTTGCAAAACCTCACGATGAGCTTGCAGTTGCTCAAAGAAAAGGTGAGCTATGGAGAAACTTTCAGGGGTACACTACTAAGAGGGGAGTAGAACTTTTAGGTTTCGGGGCTACCTCAATAGGTATGCTCTACGATTCATATTTCCAGAACTTCAAGACCCTAAGGGAGTATAATAACGCCGTTGATAAAGGAGAAATACCAATACTCAGAGGCTACATCCTAAATGAAGACGATTTCATAAGAAGAGAGGTAATTATGGATATAATGTGTAACCTCGGAGTGGACTTTAAAAAGATAGAAAGTGAATTTAATATAAATTTTAAAGATTACTTTGGGAAGGAGCTTGAGGAACTAAAAGAGATGGAAGAGGATGGACTTATAAAGATTGAAGAAGAAAAGATAAGAATTCTCCCCGTCGGAAGGCTGCTTATCAGGAACATTGCCATGGTCTTCGATGCACACCTTAGAAAAAAGAAGGAACTGAAGTTTTCACGGACTATTTAAGTTAAATGAATAAGGATATGCTTCTTGAAATTAAGAATCTTACAAAAGTTTACAAGGTAAAAGCGGGCTTTTTTAGGAAAAAGAATTTTTATGCCCTTAAAGACTTATTCTTAAACATTTATAAAGGTGAAATCCTTGCTATTGTTGGGGAAAGTGGTTCGGGAAAGAGCACATTGGGAAAAATAATTCTTAGACTGGAGAAGCCTACCGAGGGAAAGGTACTGTTCAGAGGCAAAGATATATTTACCATGGGTAAAGAGTATACCCGTAAGGTATCGGTGGTTTTCCAAGACCCAAGAACTTCTCTAAATCCCAGAATGAAGGTAGGAGAAATTGTAGAAGAGCCTCTAATAGTGCACGGAGAGAAAAATAGAAAAGAAAAAGTTAAAGAGGCAATTGCTAAAGTAAACCTCCCTTTTGAAATCCTCGAAAGAAAACCGTTGCAACTTTCGGGAGGGCAAGCCCAAAGAGTAGCTATAGCGAGGGCTATTGTTTTGAATCCCGAGTTAATAATTGCAGATGAACCTACGGCTTCTCTGGACGTTTCCATTCAGGAGGAGATATTAAAGCTCTTTAAAGAGCTGAACCAAAAGGGTATAGCGTTTATTTTCATTACCCATGATATTCGTGTGGTAGAAAAGATAGCCCATAGAGTTGCGGTGATATACTCAGGTATATTGATGGAACTTGGGAAAAAGAGTGAGGTGTTGAAAAATCCTTTACACCCCTACACCAAGTTCCTCCTCAACAATCTGCCGGTAAAACATCCGAGAGAGAGAAAGCCAGTTGATACTTTAGAGGAAGAATATGAAATTCCTGAAAAAGGATGTCCCTTTTATCCGCGTTGCCCTGAATCTTTTGAAGAGTGTAAGAAAACACTTAGGAGGGTTGAAATAAATGGAAGAACCGTTGCTTGCAATCTATACTGATTTCCTTGTTTTCCTATTTCTACTATTTGCTTCGGGATTCTTCGCTTCTTCCGAGGTAGTCTTTTTCAGCGTAAGCAAGCCAGTTTTAATGAAATTTTCCGACAGCAGGTTTTACAAAGTATTGATGTATCTAATTTCTAAACCGAAAGAGGTACTCATTTCAATCCTGATAGGAAACGAGCTTGTGAATATTCTAATAGCTTCCTACGGGACAAAAACTTTTGTAGAGATTTTTGAACAAAAAGGAGCATTTCTATCAGTAGTACTTACATCAACACTTATATTTATCTTCGGAGAAACGCTTCCCAAGAATATCGTCTTACCTATAGCCGACAGACTTGCTTTGATATACGCACCCATTTTTTACTTGTTTCACATAATAGTTACACCCATAAGATTTATACTGATTTTGCCCTCTTATCATATACTTAAAAAATTCGGTATAGAGATACAGGAAGAAACTTTTGAGCTTACAGAAGAAAGACTCCTCGGCATAATAGAGCAAGGGATAGAAAGTGGTGAATTTGATTTGCAAGAAAAGATAATGGTTGAAAAGGTTCTCGAGATGGATAAAGTCTTAGTAAGAGAAATAATGACTCCAAGACCTAACATATTTGCACTCCCGGAGGACAAAAAGGTAGGAGAGATAACAGATATTATCAAGCAAAGAGCTCATAGTAAAATTCCTATATACAGAGAAGTCTTGGACAACATTACAGGCGTAGTTCACGTAAAAGACTTCCTTCCCGTTCAGAAAAATAGGGATAAAGCCCTCAAAGAGTTTGCAAGAAAGCCATTTATAGTTCCTGAAGTAATGACGGTTGCAAGATTTTTAACTGAGCTGAAAAAGAAAAAAGCACAAACTGCTATAGTCATCGATGAGCACGGAGTAGTATCGGGAGTAATCACTCTCTACGATGTTTTAAAGTGGATAGTTGGAGAAGTACCGGAAGAGTACGAAGAAGAGAAGGAACTCGAAAAAATCTCGTCGGATACTTACAAAGTGGGGGGATCTGTGGATATAGAGGAACTTGCTGAGAAGTTAGGAATGGAGCTTCCTGAAGAGTACGAGTACGATACAGTAAGCGGTTTTGTGATGGCTAATCTTGGAAGAATACCCAAGAAAGGAGACGAATTCACCTTTGACGGATATAAGTTTATAGTCAACGAGGTCAAAAAGAATAAAGTCAAAGAAGTAATAGTGGTAAAGCTCTCTGAGGAAAAGGTGGAAAAATGAAGGTAGGACAGCTGGGCGAATTTGAGCTAATAAATAGACTAAAGGAAATTCTCAAATCCGAGCTAATCGGAGATGATACGGCACCTATAAAAATTAAAAGCGAATCTACTTTGCTTCTAACTACGGATACTATGAACGAGGGTATTCACTTCCTCAAAAACTACCCTCCCGAAGCTGTTGGGTGGAAAGCCATAAGTGTGAGTGTTAGTGATATAGTAAGCAACGGAGGATATCCCGAATGGGTTTTAATCTCTTTAAGCATCCCCGAGGATTTAGAAAGTTCTTACGTAGAAAGGCTGTATAAGGGTATAGATAGGGCTTGTAAGTTTTATAAATGTAAGGTTGTGGGTGGAAATATAGCAAAACTGGAGAAGATTAGTATATCCGTATTTGTTCTCGGAAGGACTGAAAGATTCGTTGGAAGAAAAGGGGCAAAACCGGGAGATAGTCTGTTTGTATCCGGAACGCTGGGTGATTCCCGTGCCGGACTTGAGCTTATTCTTATGAACAAGAAGGATTATGAACCCTTTGAGTTAGCGCTTATAGAAAGACATTTGAGGCCTACCGCACGAATAGACTACGTAAAACACATTCAAAAGTATGCAAACGCAAGTATGGACATAAGTGACGGACTTCTGTCCGACCTTTGGCATATATCTGAAAGGAGCTCAGTAAAAGTGGAAATTTTTTCCGAAAAGCTACCTATTTCAAAGGAGCTGAAACTTTTTTGTGAAAAATACGGAAAAAATCCCTTAGATTATGCCCTTGCAGGATGGGAAGATTATCAATTGCTTTTTACACATCCTAAATCCTCTTGGAATCCTTTCCTTGATATGACGGAAATAGGTAAAGTCTCCGAAGGACAAGGAGTTTTTGTTGATGGAAAACCTACAAAGCCAAAAGGCTGGAGGCACTTTTAAAGCTTTTACCCTTGTAGAGGTCTTAATAGTCCTATCTATAATTTCCTTGATTTTTACCTTACTTCTTACCTCTTTAACCCGTGTAGTCGGAGTTTCTCTCAATGCGGTAAAGACCTCTGAAAAGTTAAAGGAAGAGATGCTCCTTTTTTGGGAACTAAAGAGAAGTTTTACGGGTGCAAGGGAAATTCTCATAAAAGAAGGAAGGGAGGTGTACCTAATTACTTCTGGGGGAAATAGGTATAAAGGTATAGTAAAGAAAGCCTATATTTTTAAAGATAATTATCTTTACCTCTACGAATTTCCTTATCCAATAGGGAGTATAGATTTTTACGAAGAGGATAAATTAGTGAAAATTGGAAAAACTACTTCCTTTAGGGTATATGCCTTGGACTCGCAGGGTAAACATGAAAACTTTAAGGGTATTCCGCCTTATGTAATTGTTGAACTAGAAGAAAAGGAGTTTACCTTTAAAATTAGGTAGTTATGAAAAAGGTAAGGAAGCTTTATGAAGGTAAGGCAAAGATAGTTTACGAAACACATGAACATGATAAGTTGGTTCTTGAGTTTAAAGATACCGCGTCTGCCTTTGATGGATTGAAAAAAGAAGTAATAAAGGGGAAGGGAAATTTGAACGCTGAAATATCATCTGTGATTTTTGAAATACTTGAAAACCAAAGTATAAAAACCCACTATATAAAAAAGCTTTCCGATAATGAAATGTTGGTTTGGAAAGCTGAACCTTTCCCCGTTGAAGTAGTAGTGAGGAATTTAGCCGCGGGAAGTCTTGTAAAGAGATACGGTATTAAAGAAGGAACACCTTTAGAGCCGCCTTTGGTTGAATTTTTTATGAAAAGTGATGAGCTTCACGACCCTATGGTGTGTATAAATCATATAAAACTTTTAAATTTAGCTCCTGCTGATCTTATACCAGAAATGGAGAAAATAGCTTTAAAAGTTAACGATATTTTAAAAAAATTTTTCGCTGAAAAAGGAATTTTACTCGTAGATTTTAAGCTAGAATTTGGCCGATTGCCCGACGGGTCTATAGCCATAATCGACGAAATTTCACCCGATAGTATGAGACTTTGGGACAAATCGACAGGTGAAAAGCTGGATAAAGATAGGTTCAGATTCGATTTAGGGGATTTACTTGAGGGATATAAAAAAGTTCTTTCAAAATTAAAGAAGTGATATAAAATTTATTTAAGAAAAACCTAAAGGGAGGTGTAAAGATGACCAAAGCAGAACTCGTAGCAAAAATGGCCGAAAAAGCCGGTATAACAAAAAAGGAAGCTGACGCAGCCTTGAAAGCTTTTGTTGAAGCCATAAACGAACTATTTCAAAAGGAAGAAACTCTTAGACTTCCCGGACTGGGAACTTTCAAAGTAACCGTCAGGAAAGCAAGAAAGGGAAGAAATCCCAGAACCGGTGATGTAATAGAGATTCCTGCGAGAAAAGTGCTAGCCTTTAAACCCGCAAAGGAGCTCGTAAAACAGGTTTAATTCCCTTTTCCTCTCCCTGCTAATTTTTTTTATGTTCAAAGTTCTTAATGTAATAGATGGTATTGGTTGGTGCGGAACTAAAGAGCAAACATATCTGATAACTAAATACTTATCGGAAAAGGGAATTGAAAGCCATATAGCTTTATCCTTTCAGTACGAATACATGGTAAAAAAACTTAAAAATACATCTGTAAAGATTCATTTTTTTGAGGATTATAAAGGCGGAAAATCCAGATTTAATCCCCTAAACGCATTGAGACTTAGAAAAATTATCAAAGAAAATAATTACGATTTCGTAATAGCCCATTCTTCCCACGCTTTTGACTATATTAGGTTTATATATCCATTCTTGAAGAGAAAACCGAGAATAATAGCATTAAAACGCTCCAACTATTTTCCAAATATATTTTCAAGAAGATTTAAATTCAACGTAGCAGACAAGATTGTGGTTACGTCTTGTAAAATCGCTAAAGAGTTTAAAGAAAGGGGATTTTGTCCTGAAAAAATTGTTTGTATCAACTCAGGTATAGAACTTAAAAGATTTTTTCCAAAACCCGAACTCAGGGAAAAAGTGAGAAGGGAGTTGGGTGTGAAAGAAAACGAGTATCTGTTTATAAATGTTGCCAATTGGCAGCCTTGGAGGAAAGGGCAAGAGGTGATTTTAAAAGCTTTAAAGCTGTTGCCCTTTCGAAATTTCAAAATGCTCTTTGTAGGACTCGATACCGATTCTCGGGAGGCAAAAACTCTCTTTAGAAGATATGGACTTGAAAAAAACTGTATTGGTCTAGGATTCAGAAGTGATATTGATAGGCTTCTGCAGGGAGCAGATTTATTTTTATTTGGTTCCTACTCGGAAGGTATAGCGGGAGCACTCCTTCAAGCCATGGCTACGGGGAGAGTAGTAATCTCTACAGATGCAGGCGGAATTCCGGAATATCTCAAGGACAGTTATAACGGTTTTATGGTAAAGGTGGGAGACTGGGAAGGTATGAGCAAAAAGATAATAAAGGCTATAAGTATTTCCGAGGAAGAAAGGGCAATTATTTCCAAAAGGGCTGTAGAAACCGCTAAAAGGTATTCTATCGAAAATACTGTAAGTAAATATATAGAACTTTTTCAAGAACTTAAAACAAATTCCCGATAGCTTCTCCGAAAAGTGCGAAAAGGAGAAATCTGGGAAATCGACCTATAAAACTCGCAAGGACAAACCTAGAAAGCTCAAACTCCAAAATTCCCGAAAGCCAACAAAACACTTTGAAGGGTATAGGAGTAAGTCCGGCTATTATTATTGCCAAAGTGCCGTATCTGTGATAAAAGGCTTCAGCCTTGAGAAACTTTTTTTCTCCTAAAAGTTTTTTCGCTACGGGTTCTCCCAG
>DQVZ01000115.1 GCA_015661465.1 Aquifex aeolicus | reverse complement strand
GCAGAAGTAGTAGCTTCAACCTTTGACGAGCCTCCGGAAAGGCATATGCAGGTAGCCGAAATAGTCGTTGAAAAGGCAAAGAGGATGGTAGAGCTAAAAAAAGATGTTGTAATTCTGATGGATTCCCTAACGAGGTTTACCAGAGCCTCCAACGCGGTCACTCCTCCCACAGGAAGGGTTTTGACGGGAGGTATAGAAATCACAGCGTTTCAACGACCTAAGAAGTTTTTCGGTGCAGCGAGGAATATAGAGGAAGGTGGAAGCCTCACCATTATAGCAACAGCTCTGGTAGAAACCGGTTCAAAGATGGATGATGTGATATACGAAGAATTTAAGGGAACTGGTAATATGGAAATCCATTTAGATAGAAGGCTAATGGAAAGGAGAATTTTCCCGGCAATTAACATAGAGAAATCCGGTACAAGAAAGGAAGAATTACTTTTAGAACCCTGGGAACTCCAGAGAGTATGGATTCTGAGAAAATTCCTCTCTACAATGGACCCCGTAGAAGCAATGGAATTCTTATTGGATAAACTAAGGAGGTTCAAAACAAACGAAGAATTCCTCAAAGCTATGAACGCCTAAACTTGCAAACAAAAGCGTTTTATAATAATTTTTCTATTTTGCGAGGAGGTATAGAATGAAAAAGGGAATACATCCTGAACTCAAACCTACAACTTTCGTGTGTGGTTGTGGAAATACTTTCACAATTCTCTCAACAAAGGGAGGAACAGTTTATTTGGAAGTTTGTAATCAATGCCATCCTTTCTACGCGGGTAGATTGAAGATAAAGCCTGCCTATTATGAAATGCAAGCTGAACTTGAGGGAGGTAAGAAAGAAGAGTAAGTCATGTTAAAACAAACTTTCCTTTCTAAGTTGGAAAAACTGCAGGAGAAGTATAAAAGGATACAGGAGGAGCTCTCAAAACCCGAAGTAATACAGGATGTTGAGAAGTATAAGAAGTTAAGTAAGGAACTCAAAGAACTTCAAGAGGTTAACGATTTGTATGAACGATACAAAAAAGTTCAGAGGGATTTAAACGAGGTTAAAGAACTTTTAAAGAGCGATGATAAAGATTTAAGAGAACTTGCCCAAGAGGAGATGGAAAGACTAAACCAAGAATTAAAAAAGCTTGAGGAAGAACTGAAACTCCATCTGATACCTAAGGACCCTAATGATAAGAAGAATGTTATCCTCGAAATCAGGGCAGGGGCGGGCGGAGAAGAAGCTGCATTGTTTGCAGCTGATTTATTCAGGATGTACCAAAAATACGCCGAAGAAAAGGGGTGGAAAATTACCATTCTTTCTTCCAATAAAACCGGACTTGGGGGTTATAAAGAGGTTATAGCACTGATAGAAGGTGAAGGAGTATATTCAAGGTTGAAGTACGAAAGTGGTGTACACAGGGTTCAAAGAATACCGATAACGGAAAGCGGAGGAAGGATTCACACCTCTACGGCAACGGTAGCTGTTCTTCCCGAGGTTGACGAGACAGATGTAAAAATAAAACCAGAAGAACTGAAGGTAGAAACTTTTAGAGCTTCCGGAGCAGGCGGACAGTATGTAAATACAACGGAAACCGCTGTTAGGATTACTCACATACCTACGGGAATTGTAGTTCAGTGTCAGGATGAACGTTCTCAGTTTCAGAATAAACAAAAAGCTTTAAAGATACTTTACGCAAAATTAAAGGACTACTACGAACGTAAGAAACAGGAAGAGATAGCTAAAGAAAGAAAAGAACAAGTTGGGACAGGGGAAAGAAGCGAAAAGATAAGGACTTACAATTTCCCACAAAATAGGGTAACCGATCATAGGATTAACCTCACTTTGTATAAACTGCAAGAAGTCCTCGATGGAAAACTTGACGAGATAATAGACACTCTGAGGGCTAAAGAGTTGGAGGAAAAACTTCAACTTGTGGAAAAGGAAGATTAATCTTTGATGGGAATACTTATCCAAAGTTCTTCCCTACTAACGTCTTCTCTCTTTAGATTGACTTCTATGTTATTGGCGTCGAAGTATGGATACTTTGAAAAAATATTAACTAAATCCTTCTTTATCTCATCTATTATACTTGGAGGGAGTCCGCTCCTTTCATAGGAAAGAATAAGTTGAAGTCTCTTCTTAGCTATATCCTTACTTTTTTTTGATTTAAATAACCCAAACAAGTTATACCCCTCCAAGCAATCTGCTTAGAAAGCCTTTCTTTTCTCCGTATCTCTTTAGAGGAACGTTTTCCCCCATCAATCTTTTTGCAATGTCCACAATAGCTTTGGAAGCAGGATACTCTTCATGGAGGACTATTGGCTCACCTTTATTGGTAAAGTCTACAAGCTTAGGTTCTTCGGGAATAATACCTATAATTTCAGCTTTGAGTATATCAACAATGTCTTCAACAGATAACATAGCCCCCTTTTTTACCATTTCCCACCTAATTCTGTTTACTACCACGGAATAATCGGTTTTACCCTTACTTTCCAAAAGTCCTATTACCCTATCTGCATCTCGAATAGAAGAAACTTCGGGGTTTACAACCACAATAGCTTTATCCGCTGGAGCTATAGCTATCTGGAACCCTTTTTCTATTCCAGCAGGAGAGTCTATCAGTATATAGTCATAGCTCCCAGATTCCTTTATTTCAGTAACGGTTTTAACCCATTTATCCAAATCCACTATATCCTTATTAGCCCTTTGGTTTGCAGGTAAAAGCCATAGAGAAAAACCGTGCTTGTCTTTCACAAGGGCTTTTTCGTAGGGAACTCTGTCTTCCAAAACATCCAATATATCGTAAACTATACGATTCTCCAGCCCTAAAACCATATCGAGATTTCTGAGTCCTATATCCGCGTCTATTAACAGGACTTTTTTGCCTAACCGGGCAAGCGCCGTGCCTATATTAGCGGTTAAAGTAGTTTTACCCACTCCTCCTTTTCCAGAAGTAATTACAATAACTTCTGCCATCTTTCAGCTCCTTCTATTGCTTCTAATATAATTTCTCCATTTTCAATTTTTGCTATCTCAGGATAACCCGGCGAACTGCTTTCACTGTCACTGGGTATAGCCTTTTTCCTACCTATCTGGAGCATTTGAGGTTCCATAAAAAGGGCTATAATTACCGCACTCTCATCTCCTATTAATCCCGCTTTTGCTATACCCCTTAGTTTGCCAAATACTATTATGTTTCCTCCGGCAAGGACTTCAGCATCTTTATTTACATCTCCGAGTATCAGTATATCTCCCTTATGCTCTACTCTTTGCCCCGCTCTCAAGCTTTTATTTATTATAAGTAATCTATTTTCTTCCTTTTCTTCTTTTTGTTTCTCAAAAACCCCTTTGGTTAATTTTTTTAAAATTTCTTCTACTTTTTTTCTTTCCCATTCACTTAAAACTTCAGGATTTTCGATAATTACCAAGCTTCCTTCAAAAATTTTATTATTTAGTTTTTTACTTATTTCTTGAATTAAAGCTTCTATATTACCTTTTTCCTTTATCGTTATATATATCACAGGTGTTGTCTTTCCTTTAATCTCAATCACCTTAGTTCTATATTTTAAAATAAAAGCTTATGGATGTATTTATTTTAGATACGAGCGTATTTACAAATCCCGAAATATATAGGACTTTTGAAGAAGATCAAAAAGGTGCTGTAGAGAATTTTATACATCTCGCTCTGAATTCAAACGCCGAATTTTATATGCCCACTTCTATATACGACGAGATGAGAAAAATTGTAGATATCGGGGAGCTATGGGCTGAGTTTGAAATGGTTGTAAGAATACGCTCTCCCAGAAGATTTAAACTCTTTATACCGGCAGACTTTCTCTACGAATTTATAAATGAAGTAAGGTATAGAGTTAATAAAGGATTGAGGATAGCAGAAGAGCATACAAGGGAAGCCAGTTCCTGTGAAGATGTTGGAAAACTCATATCAAAACTAAGGGAAAAATACAGAGAAGCTTTAAGACAAGGGATTATTGACAGTAAAGAGGATGTAGATGTTTTATTGCTTGCCTACGAACTTGACGGTATTCTCGTTTCTGCCGACGAGGGATTGAGAACTTGGGCAGATAAGATAGGAATAAAATTAATAGACCCGAAAAATTTTAGAAATATTCTCGAAAGCCTTATAAAACATAAAAGTTTTTAAGAAGAAAACGGTTAAACGAACCTTTTTCCCAAAAGTACTTCCCTTACCACCCTTTCTATACTGTCGGCATCTATGCCCACCAGATTTCTTAGGATATCCTGTTTTCCATGTTCAATAAATCTGTCAGGAACACCGAGATTTATAACTCTTTTCATTATCCCCTTCCTTGCAAAGAATTCCAATACTCCGCTACCGAACCCTCCTATTACGGTATTGTCTTCTACGGTAATAAATAAATCGTACTTCCTTGCAAGTTCTTCCAACATTCTTTCATCCATAGGCTTTACAAATCTTGCATTTACAACACCTACCTTTATTCCTTCCTTGAGAAGTTTTTCCGCTGCCCTCATAGCTTGGTATACCGGGTATCCGACCGCAAGAATTACCGCATCCTCACCTTCGAGAAGTTCTTCCCATGTTCCTATTTCTATTTTGTTAAATCCTTCGGTGGGAACTCCGTAAGCTGAACCTCTGGGATATCTGAGAGCGAAAGGCTTCCCGCTGTAAATACCGGTGTAGAGCAAATCCCTTAGTTCCTGCTCATCCTTAGGTGCACAAACAACCATATTTGGAATACATCTCAAGTACGACAGGTCAAACACTCCGTGATGGGTGGGGCCGTCGTCTCCGACAAGTCCTGCTCTATCTATTGCAAAGGTAACGGGTAGATTTTGAAGGGCTACATCGTGGATTACCTGGTCATAAGCCCTCTGGAGGAAAGTAGAATAGTAAGCAGCTACGGGTCTCAAACCCTCCGCTGCCAATCCTGCTGCGAAAGTACAAGCGTGTTGTTCCGCGATACCTACGTCAAAAAACCTTTCAGGGAATTTTTTAGCAAACTCTACAAGTCCCGAACCTTCTCGCATTGCGGGAGTAATAGCTACGATTTTTTCGTCCATTTGGGCAAGTTCCACTAATGCTTTGCCGAATACAGATGTCCACGTAGGAGGTGAGCTCTTTTTTATAATCTCTCCGGACTCAATTTTATAGGGAGCCACTCCGTGCCACTTCACTGGATTTTCCTCAGCAGGTTTGTAACCCTTTCCTTTTTTGGTGTATATATGAAGTAGAACAGGACCTTCTATATCCTTAACGTTTTTTAAGGTCTCCTCGAGAGCGGGAAGGTCGTGACCATCTATTGGTCCTATATAGTTAAATCCAAGTTCTTCAAAAATAACTCCGGGGGATATAATTCCCTTAAGGAATTCCTCGGTTAATTTCATAATTCTAAGTGGCGTCTCTCCGAAGTGTTGGAGAAATCTTTTTATCCTCTGTCTGGTTTCCTGAACAAAGTGTCCGCTAATAATTTTATTTAAGTAAGTGGATATTGCTCCTACATTCGGAGATATTGACATCTCGTTATCATTCAAAATCACTATAAATCTATTTGGTCTCAGGTGTCCTGCATTATTTAGAGCTTCGTAAGCCATACCTGCGGTAAGCGCTCCATCCCCTATTACAGCTATCACGTAGTTTTCTTTTTCTCCCTTTAAATCTTTTCCTAACCGGAAACCCAAGGCTGCAGAAATAGATGTTGAGCTATGTCCGGCTCCGAAAGCATCGTATATACTTTCTTCTCTTCTCAGAAAACCCGAGATACCTTTATACTGCCTGAGCGTAGGGAATTGTTCTTTTCTATCGGTGAGGATTTTCCAAGGATATCCCTGGTGCCCTATATCCCAGACTATTATGTCCTCCGGAGGGTTAAAAACCCTGAGTAGTGCCATGGTGAGTTCAACGACTCCGAGGCTTGGGCCCACGTGTCCCCCGTTTTTTGAGGTAACCTGTATTATATAGTCCCTTACCTCTTCTGCCAATTTATTCAGTGTTTCATAATCTAAATCCTTTAAATCTATAGGACCTCTATAATTTTTTAAAATCTCGTACTTATCAAACATAGAGAATAAGTTATTCCAATATTAGAAGAACATCAATCTCAGAAGCCATCCGAATACCACTACTGAAATTGCAAGTCGAGTCCTTTTTCAAATTCATTAACTTCTTTGTAAAGCTCCTGGAGTATTATCATGTAATCTTCCTTACCCTCTTCTACTTTATCCATTAACTCTTCAAGTCTTCTTGTAAATTCCTCAGAAACAAAAGGCATTATCTTTTCCTTATTTTTGAGGAACTCGTAAACCTGTTTTCCGAGTTTAGTAGGTATCAGGAAACCGTTTCGCTCAATTACGTATCCTCTTTCCAAAAGCTTAGAAATTATAGTCGCATAAGTGGAAGGTCTCCCTATTTTTCTCCTTTTCATTTCTTCAACTAAAGCTCCTTGCGTATAGAGGTAAGCCCTCGGAACACTCTTCAGTTCTTTTTTATCCTCAACAGGAATTTTCCCTTCCAGGTCAGGATGAAGTTCTACTTCATAAACCTTATTGAAACCTTCTTCTGTAATTTCAGTAATCAGAGATATCTCTTTTTCCCTATCCAGAGCCTTTACTCTGACCCTTTTTACCTTAACTTTTACGGGTTTCATCTGTGAAGCCATGAAACGCTTAAATATAAGCTCGTATAAGAGTAAGTGCTCCCTTGTAAGATTCTGAAGCTGACCGGCGTAAATCATGGACCTTAAATCTTCAACATCCAGAGGTTTGGTAGGCCTTATACATTCATGAGCTCCTCCTTGAGCCCATGTTCTCGGAGAAAATAAGTCTTCTCCGAGTTCTTCCTTTATCCACTCCTTGGCAACTCCTATCCCTACATCGGATACCCTCGAGGAGTCAGTTCTATGGTAAGTTATAAGTCCGTATTCAAATAGTTCTTGGGCTAAAGACATAACCTTTGGAACGGGAAGCCTGTATCTATCAGAAGCCTCGCGGAGCATTGTATCCGTGGTAAACGGAGGAAGGGGGTTTTTATACTCTTCCTTTTCCTCTAAAATTTCTACATCTATTTCTTTTAAGTTTTCGAAAAATGCCTTTGCGGATTTCTTGTCCTCAAACTCAAACTCAATTTTCATCCACTTACCTTCTTCCTTAAAGGTTATCTGTACTACGTGCCTTTTTTTTCTGTATTCCTTTTCCCGTTCTATAATCCATCCCAAGACGGGAATTTGTACCCTTCCTCCGGAAAGCCAGCTTTTATCAAAGGCCTGTTGGAGAATTCTCGAGACTTCAAAACCTACCCACCTATCCGCGATCCTTCTTACAAGTTGAGCCTTAACCAGATTTTCGTTAAACTTTCTGGGGTTATCTATGGCATTTTTTATAGCCTTTCTCGTCACCTCGTGAAACTCTATACGCTCTATATTCTCTATAAACGGTCTGAGAAGAGCTCCTATATCCCAACCTATCTTTTCCCCTTCCGTATCTGGGTCTGTAGCAACGAGAACCGTGTCAACTTCTTGGGATATATCCCTCAATCCCCCAATAATTTTTTCCTTTCCTTCAATTACCTCATATATCGGGACGTATTCTCCGTTATGAACTATAACACCGTGGAACTCTTTATTTTTTATAAGGTCGAGAATATGCCCTAAGGATGCTGTAATCATAAGGTAAATCTCTCCTACTATAACTTCTAAAACCTCGATTCCACCGAGCTTCCTACTTATAGGTTTGCCGAAGAAGTTGGCTATAGTCCTTGCCTTGTTTGGACTCTCAACTACTATAAGCACCGGTTTTACATGCTCCTTATATTCTGCTTTTACCTTACCTTCTAAAATTTTCCTTACTTTTTCCCTATCCTCATCGATTTCTTTTAATATACTCTTCAGATCTACCCGCGAAGCATTTTTAAATTCTATATCTTGGTTAAACCATCTTACCTTTTTTTCGAGATTTTTGAAAGCCTTTATATTGTCAAGGAGTATATAGCTTAATCCCTTTGTTAGTCCTCCAGCATACATTCTCGATGTTCTACCGCTCGCTTGCAAGTATCCGGTAATGTCTGCAACGACAAGTTCGTAGCCTTCATTAGAAACTCTTAGAGTAATTTCATCGGAATTTTTAATCTTCTGTATAATTTTTTCACTTTTAACGAACTCCTGAATTTCTTTTGTAAGATTTTCTATTCTTTCCTTTAAATCGGGAGTTCTTTCAATAAAGTCCTCACTAAGGAAAGAATATCTTCTGAGTTTCTGTATCCAATTATCCACCTTCTTTATATAACCCTTTAACTCTTCATCTTTTAAGACAAGAGGTCTTATAGACAGAAGTGCCCAAAGCAAGTGAGCAACAGATGTATCAACTTTTAAGGAGACCTTTATCTTAGGAACACCGTAAAACAATGCGTATCTCACTACTTGAGGCAGATCTACACCTCTCGCAAGGGGATTTTTAAAAGAAGAGATACCTATAGCTACATCTACTTCTCCTTTTTCAAAAGGCTCAAGCTTTTCTTCATAGGTAATAGCTTTTATACCGTTTGCTTCCAAGAGTTTTTTTATCTCTTCGACTTTTTCTTTCCCGTAGTCGGAAGAAACGAATATCAATCCTCCTTTTCCGAATTCCTTAACTCTCTTGACTAAAGTTTCGTCAAGTTCTTGAGTTTC
>DQVZ01000003.1 GCA_015661465.1 Aquifex aeolicus | reverse complement strand
GTATTGATATAATTGCTTGCTCAGAAACAATACTTTTAGTTGGTGAGGTGAAATACGGTAATGCTATGCTTTCCCCTAAGCAAAAGGATAGCAACTATGTGAAGTACAATATAAATAACACCAAAGATATAATTAGTTCCTTCTGTCCTAAAACCGAATATAAGAACGTATACGAAATACTTCTCAAGGTTAAACACATAAGCAATAGGGTGTATGAAATTAAAATATGTCCTTTACACGAAAAGGATAATTGCATCTCTACTCAAATAAAACTTACCCTTGAAAATTTACGTGAAATAAAGAGGGCGATATCTAAAGAAACTCTGAAACTCGTGCTGAAGGTTAAATTTAATTTAAGCAGGGAAAAAATAAATGAAATCATGAAATCTGCTAACTCTATTGATGTAGAAAATCTTGATGACTTGAAAAAAGTAGTAGAAAATCTTAAATCCATAAGATACTTTGACCTTATCTTAAAAATAATGAAACTTGCTTGTTAAGAAGATATAACAAACCATCCATATCCTTTTCTCCTTTTCCCTCCCACTCCGAATGTTTCTAAACCTTTTATTAATAACTCTCGGGCTTCTTCTAAGTACTTTTTCCCTTCAGTAAGGGAATCTCCCAAGCAAATTTTAAAACAGAATTCCACATCTTCAAGTGTAAGGAAAAATATCGGTATCGGATTTTCCCATTCTATCGGCGGTTTTTCCCCTTTATTTGAGTAATACTCCGAATAGTGGGGATTCATAACGTCCACTTTAAAGTGTTTCTTTTCCAAAGAAACGGGAAATGCGTCCAGATATATTAGCTTTGCCTCTTTTTCTTTAGTCCCGAAGAGAATTTCATACTTCTTTTGAATTTCCTTGTTTTCGTGTTTACCTTCTTCAAGAGATTTAGCTATACTCTTTAGTTCTTTTTCGTCTTTCTCAGGGAAATAGGAGTAAAGAAATGTAGCTCTGACGAGTCCTTTTAACGTCTCCGCGGGAATGTAAGGAATTCCGTAAGTAAAGTGGAAAAGAAAGCCGTTTTCAATCACGGAAGGGTATCCCATTCCTGCAACGAATCTGTATCCTACTTTTGCCCTAAACCCTTCTTTTTTATCAAAGGAACTGTAAATCTTATCAATGTTTTTCTCAAGCCTTTTCCTTGACTGCTCTAAAGCTTTGCAATCTAAGTTTTTTAAAAATTGCTCAAGGAACTCCTTTTTATCTATTTCTATTTTTTCCTTATCCACTTTTTTCTCGTCCACAAATTTCAAAGCATGAAGTTTGTAAAAAGCCAAGTGAGGATTAGAATACTTTTCTTTCTCAATAATCTCTTTAAGTTCCTTAAGGGGTGTCATCTTCCAACTCCCCTTCTGCTATCCTTTTTAACCATATCGCAAAGTATATGGCTTCCTGGGAAATGAACATATACCTTTCTAAATTCATATTTAACAACTCCTTTATAAGGTATTTACAATCTTTCTTTTCAAGAGAAAGCTCCTCCGCAAGGTATTCACAGATGTGTTTAAGTAAAAGTTCATGCTCCCCTTTTCCCTTTGATTTAAGAAATGATAGTGTGGATAAAAGTCCATTTTGAGTTATCATCTGAGGAAGTCTCTTGGCAAGGCTTTTGTATTTTCCTTCAATAGAATCTTTTGTATTTTTAACCTCCTCAACAAAAGAATAAGCTTTACCTGCTCTGATTTGTTCTTTCATCCTCATACTTTATCACCTCCACAAAGCCTTTTCCGGTAGATGAATTTCCTCCGAGTTGTATGATTTTTTCATTTATACGGTAATTACAGTCACTCCCGTCTGTACGAAAGACTCTAAAGTAAAAAACCGCTTCCGCCGGAACGTATTCTTCGGTCCACAGGGCACCTCCTTCTACCGTTCCCGTTTCTATGTCAACCCTTATGTGAGTTTGAACCTCGGTGTAGTTCTTTACCATGAATTTAAATAAATCGTCCGAAACTACTATAACCCTCTCCCTTTCTACTCCCAACTTTTCAAGGGGTATTTTATTGATAACCCAAGGCAGTTTATCTTTTACTTTGAGTGTAAATTCTTCAAGTACGGCAAACTTTTCATCCTTTTCATCATTCAGAACTAAAGAGCTGTTTTCATCAAGCAAACATTCTGAACTTCCTAAATCGGGAATTTTATCGTCAATGTCTAAATTCGCGTCTTTTACGAATCTTTTTAAAACATAAGGACAAGTAACGTATCCGAATACACCCTTGAGAGACTTTACGGGAAAGAAGAGTATTCTTCCATCAATGAAGGATAAATTCCCTTCTATGTTGTTTATCCCGAAGCAACTTATAAATTTCTTTATTTTTTCTTTTTCCGTTATCTCCTTATCTTTGTCTTCAAGCTTTCTTTCTAACTCTTTAGGAGATAGGTTTAGTTCCTTTGCCAGTTTCTTTATTTCTTCCGTTCTGAAAACGCCTTTTATTGAGGACGAAGGAATTGCAGGAAAATCCGTGTGAGCTTCCCTGTAAATGGGAAGGTCTACATACCCGAGACTCGTACCTGCACCAATGTGAAGAGGGGTAAGAACTTTTAAAAAGAAAGTTTCTCTTTTCATTTTCCTTCACCTGGTTAACCGAACCGCACATTAGTGCAGTTCGGTGCCGGGCTATTTATACCCCGCCT
>DQVZ01000049.1 GCA_015661465.1 Aquifex aeolicus | reverse complement strand
CTTTCTAGGGTCTATAATTTCACCGGCTATTGCTGCAGCCACACAAGTTTCGGGAGATGCGAGATATACTTTTGCATCGGGAGTTCCTGCTCTTCCTTTGAAGTTTCTGTTGAAGCTTCTTATAGATACTCCGCTGGTAGGAGGTGCAAATCCCATTCCTATACAAGGACCGCATGCACTTTCTAAAATTCTTGCACCCGCTTTTAGGAAGTTAAGGAGAGCTCCATTTTGTGTAATAAGCTCAAGAGCTTGTTTGGAACCGGGAGCTACTGCAAAAACTACGTCGGGGTGAACATGCCTTCCTTCAAGAAGTTGTGCAGCTCTGCTGAGATCCACAAATGAAGAGTTTGTACATGAACCTATAACTACCTGGTCTACCTTTATACCTTCTATCTCCCTTACGGGAACCACGTTATCGGGAGAGTGGGGTTGAGCTATTAGAGGTTCAAGTTCTGACAAGTTTATCTCAATAATTTCATCGTATTCAGCATCTGGGTCAGGAAGTAGCTCTATCCAATCCTCTTCCCTTCCTTGAGCTTTGAGATAAGCTCTGGTAATTTCATCGGAAGGGAAAATAGATGTGGTAGCTCCTAGTTCCGCACCCATATTGGTAATGGTTGCCCTCTCAGGAACGGATAGTTCTTTAATACCTTCTCCGAAATACTCAAATATCTTTCCCAATCCTCCTTTTACCGTTAATCTTCTTAAAAGTTCGAGGATTATATCTTTGGCCGATACCCACTCGGGCATTTTTCCTTTCAAGTGAACACCTACTATTTTGGGCATCTTCAAGTAGAATGGTTCTCCTGCCATAGCTGCTGCAACATCAAGACCTCCGGCACCTATTGCAAGCATTCCCATTCCACCGGCCGTAGGTGTATGGGAATCAGAACCAAGTAGAGTTTTCCCCGGCTTTGCAAACCTCTCTAAATGAACCTGATGGCATATTCCGTTTCCAGGTTTGGAAAGCCATATGCCGAACTTCTTAGCTACGCTCATAAGGTATTTGTGGTCATCAGCGTTTCTAAAGTCCGTCTGGAGCATATTGTGGTCTATATAGGATACAGAAAGCTCAGTTTTTACCCAAGGTACACCCATAGCTTCAAATTCCAAGTAGCACATAGTTCCGGTAGCGTCTTGGGTGAGTGTCTGGTCAATCTTTATAGCTATCTCTTCACCTGGCTCCATCTTTCCAGATACCAAATGATTTTTAATGATTTTCCAAGCTACAGTTCCTTTAGCCATACTGACCTCCTTTCAAAACAATTTTAAAATACAGTTTTAAAATTTTAAAATCCGAGCAGTTCCTTGAGTTTCTTGTAAGGATTTGCACTCTTCATAAGAGATGTTCCCACTAAGAAAGCGTCAACTTGATAATTCATTAAATCTAAAATCTCCTCTCGCTTACTTATCCCGCTCTCCGATATTACAAACTTAGCACCCATATCCTTTATCTTGGGGGCAAGCTCCCGAGTTCTGTTTAGGTCTATTTTGAAGGTTTGAAGGTCCCTGTTGTTTATTCCTATAATCTCCGCACCTTGGTCAATAGCTTTTTGGGCTTCCTCTAAAGTAAAGACCTCCACAAGGGGAGAAATGCCAAGTTCCTTTGAGAAATTTATTAGCTCTTTGAGTTCTTTTTCCGACAGCATTCTCACAATCAGAAGTACTATATCAGCTCCGAAGGCTTTTGCTTCCAGTATCTGCAGTTTATCTACCGTGAAATCTTTTCTGAGAAGGGGAAGCTTTACCGTATTTCTCACCTTTTTCAAATCTTCCAAAGAACCTTTAAAATAATTGAAGTCCGTTAAAACGGATATTGCTATAGCTCCAGCTCTTTCGTAAAGTTTAGCTTGCTCTTCGGGGTTTACCTCTTTTATGTTCCCTTCGGAAGGAGATGCCTTTTTCACCTCGGCAATTATCTTAGTTCTACAG
>DQVZ01000105.1 GCA_015661465.1 Aquifex aeolicus | reverse complement strand
AATTTCCTTAAGAAGAAGAAAAAGGGAGGTAAGAAACATGACGACACCAGTTTTAAACGGACAAGTTTTCACAGAGGATATTTTAAAAGATAAAAATATAATTGACAAAAACACTGGAAAACCACTAAAAAAGATAAAAATAGAAAAGGATAAAATAGTAGTGGTGAAGGAAAAAGGAGAGGAAACTATACCGTTGAATTCCCTGAGAGGAAAAGCTATTTACACCAGGCTTACCACAGGAATATCGGAGTTTACAGAACCTATCTACCTTTAAATTTCCTCCTTCATTCTTTCTATTAACTCTTTTACAACTTCGTTTATTTCTTCATCCGATTCAGGAGTAATAATCTCGATACTTCCGTCTTTGTCGTAAGCGTAGCCATACAGTTTCAGGTCCTTAACCTCATTTTCAAGGGCTACCTTTGTCACTCTCGAGAAGAATTTTTCAAGACTTTCGAAATCCTTCGGATTTACTTCCTGCTCAAATATTTCTATGGAATCCTCATCTACTTCTCCACTTTTGGGAACAAATACGGCATAAACTACAGTTTCCTCGTTTAAAGATGTTTTATCGATAAACAATTTAAAAAGTTCCTCCACTCTTTGCCTCATCTGGTGTCTTATACTCATTTTCCGGCCTCCTTTTTGTTCATTAAGTACTCGTGTATATATTTTGCAGCTTCTTTACCATGAGCTAAAGCAACTACTACTCTATCCCCACCGTTTATAACATCTCCGCCGGCAAAAACTCCCTCTAAATTAGTTTCATATCTCTCATTTACTTCTATTGTGCCCCACTTTGTAGTCTTGAGTCCGCTACCTTCGTAAGCTATTGTGTTAGCCCTTTGGCCTATGGCGAATATAACGGAATCACACTCGATAATATGTTCCGAATTAGGGACGGGTACCGGTTTCGGCCTTCCGCTTTCGTCTGGTTCACCGAGTTTCATTTTTACGCATTTTATCCCCACAACTTCTCCCTTTTCGTTCCCTATAATTTCTATCGGCTGAGTTAACCAGTGAATTATCACCCCGTCTTCCATAAGATGGTCCCATTCCTCCTGTCTTGCGGAGGAGGTTTCCCTTGTTCTTCTATAAACTACATGGGTTTCAACTCCCAATCTTTTTGCAGTTATAGCACAATCTACAGCAGTAAATCCTCCACCGATAATTACAGTCCTTTTCCCAAGTTGGACGGGAACACCCTTTTTCGGGAATTCATTAGCCTTATAGAGATTTACTCTCATCAGGAAATCTATTGCGGAGTATACACCTTTGAGATGGTCTCCGGGAAGCCCCAATTTCCCTCTTCCGGCTCCAACACCTATAAACACGGCGTCATAGGTCTTTCTTAAATCATTGAGGGTTAGGTTTTTGCCCACAAGGTATCCGTAGAAGAATTTTATCCCCATCTTTTCCAATCTTTTTATTTCCCAATCAATGATACTTTTGTCCAACCTTGCATTAGGTATTCCGTAGTACATTACTCCTCCAGGTTTTGGCAAAGCCTCGTAAACGTGAACCTCGTGTCCTCTCTTGGCAAGCTCGTAAGCACAACTGAGTCCTGCAGGACCTGCTCCTATCACAGCTACTTTCATTCCTGTGGAGGGCTCTTTTTCTATTTCCACTTCTATGCCGGAAATTCTTATGAAATCGCCGACAAACTTCTCAAGGGCACCTATCGCTACAGGGAGACCTTTATTCTTTCTGTTTCTCACACTATCGTAGTAAAGAATACAGCTTCCTTCACATTGTTTTTCTTGGGGGCAAACCCTCCCACATATGGAGGGGAATATATCGGATTCTATTATTACCTTATAGGCTCCTACTAAATCCCCTTCGGCGATTTTCTTTATAAATCCGGGGATGTCCACGTGAACGGGACAACCCTTTATACACCTTTGGTCTGCATCCTTACAAAAAAGACACCTTTGAGCCTCATCTATAGCGATATTGACGGAAAATCCCAGTTCATACTCCCTGAAGGTCTTCACACGCTCCTGGGGAGAAAGGGTAGGTTCCTTATTACGGTCTAAATACCTAATCTTCTTAGCCATAGGTAAGATAATAACGATTTGATTATGATAATCAAGTTATGGAATCATTAAAGGAAATCTTAGAAAAGTTCGTTCAGGATTATGGATACATAGGTATTTTCTTAATAGCTTTTTCGGAAAGTATAGTCCAACCCATTCCTCCTGACCCATTTATAGCAGGAGCCACAGCTTTTGGTTTAAATCCTTTAATTTCAGCCCTT
>DQVZ01000089.1 GCA_015661465.1 Aquifex aeolicus | reverse complement strand
TAAAACTTCTTACTTTGAATTTCTCGGGAGGTTTTATTACAATTCTCTTGCCCCAATTATGATTACCTATTTTGTATTTGAATCCTTTAGGGAGTCTGATTTTAAGTATTCTTACCCTTTTATCGAAGATATCAATGACAAGCCTATAAGGTTTTTTTAAAGGGAATACTCTGTACTTTACAGGCTTACTGAGGTCAAGAACTAGCCTTATTTTATCTTTATGGATTCCGTACCTCACCTTCACAAGGGTTTTCGGAAAGGCAATGCTAACAAGCAGTATGAAGATACTAAAAGTGATTAAACTCTTCCGGAACACTTATTTCCTCCTCTGCCTCTTCTCTTTTGGTAGCCCATGGAGCTAACGGAAATTTAATCATTATAGGATTAGGAATATCGGGCTGGTAAAGTATCATCGTCCCCTTCTTAAGCATTATAGCCCTTTGACGGAAATTTCCCGTTAGGAATTCATACTCTTTGCTGAGGACTTCACTACTGTCAAGTCTTCCCGTAACCTTTACCGCAGCGTTTGCCACTATCCTTTTTTCGATTTCACTGGCCGTTTGTTGAGCCCCGATGAGCATTACTCCTAAACTCCTTCCCCGCTCCGCTATATCTAAAAGTATGTCCTTTATGGGACTCCACCTATCCTTAGGAGCGTATTTATTCAGCTCATCCAAAACTACGAAAACCTTAGGGTAAGGGTTTCCAGTTTCTTCTTTCTCTTTAAATATCTTTTTCAGAATAGAACCTACAACAAACATTTTGGCTATTCCATGCAAGTCGGATATATCTATTACACTGAGCTGGTGAGATTTCCAATCTATATTTCCGGATTTATCTCCGTAAATAAGATGTTTTGAGTGAGATACGGCGTGATGAAATCTCCTCAAAAAGGCGTAGGCAGTAGATGTTGCTGCAGTACCAAACCATTCCCTATACCTGTCAGGGTCTCTCTTGGATTCTCTATCCTCTATAACTTCATGGAGAAGATTTAGAAGGTCTTGTAAACTGTTTAACTCCTTTCCGTTTTCATCCAGAAGGATGTTATCGGGGCTATCTTTAGCTAATTGTTGAAGTTTTTCGGAAACTCTATCTATGACGTAATGAAGAGATGTAGTTCCTTCATCCCCTTCTGCAAAAAGAAATCTAAGTAATCCTTCTTGAGCAAAATCCTTCATAGACCATTTATAAGGAAATACACCTTCCAGTCTTTCCCCGGAAGAAGGAATATCGCTACCTTCCATTTCAGGAGGAGCGTAGAAAGCAACATTCTTAAACGGCTCAGGAGGAAGCCCCAACTTCTCAAAGGCTTTTCTATCTTCCTTTGAGAACCTTTTGTTTCTTTTATCTATCCATAACAGGTCTTTTCCCTTAACGTTAAAAATAATCCCGTGGATTTTACTCCTGTCATCAGCCTTTTGGAATATAGAGAAGAGGAGAAAGAGCGCGTAAGAAGTTTTAGTCGCTACTCCGGACATTCCCGATATGGATATATGCGCTCCCTCTCTTCCGTTTATAAAATCGTAGTTAAGGTAAACCACATTTCCGTTTCTGGTAAGCCCTGCGGGAATTTTCCTCTTCATATCGTCGTAATAAAGAGCTTTTTCGAAGTCCAAACCTTC
>DQVZ01000252.1 GCA_015661465.1 Aquifex aeolicus | reverse complement strand
ACGGAAATGGTAAAAGAACTAGATGAACTTCAGGGGTATATGGGATATATATATGCTTCAAAACAAGGTTACGATGAAGAAGTGGCAAAAGCCTTGTGGGAGCAGTACCTTCCTAAAGGTCTCGAAGATAGAGTTCCTGAAACAACTATAGGTACTATACTATCGCTCAGTGATAAGATTGACAATCTATATTCCTTCTTTAAAGTAGGTGAAGTTCCAAAGGGAAGTTCTGACCCTTACGGTCTGAGAAGAAGTGCCTTTGGAATTATAAAAATACTTCACGAAAAAGCCATTGATGTAAATCTAGCGGATTTTAAGGAAATTTACGGGGAATTTAAACACTATACAGACTTAGAAGACTTTCTAAAACAAAGGCTTATAAGTTATCTGGAAAATTATCCAATAAACTTAGTTAGAGCTGTTCTTAAAGTTTACTCTTCTTTTGAACCCTATAAGGTAATAAGGAATGTGGAAATTCTCTATAAAGCAAGCAAATCTCCTGATTTTGCTACCCTTGTTGAAGGGGCAAAGAGGGTAATAAGGATAATTCCCAAAGATTGGCAAGAAGTTTCGGTAAAAGAAGAGCTCTTCCAAAAGGTAGAAGAGAAAGAGCTTTACACAAAGGTAAAGGAGTTTGAAGAAAAATCTATAGAAAATCCATTAGAGTTATTGCCTTTGAAAATGTATATAGATAACTTCTTTGACAATGTTAAAGTGATGGCCGAGGACGAAAAAATAAGGAATAACAGGTTGGCACTACTAAAAAGGGTGGAAAATTTATTTAAAAAGTTTGGAGATTTTAACGAAATTGTTATAAAGGAGGGTGATGATGTCTCAAGATAAAAGTAGAGCCCTGGTTCTCTGGTTAGATGAAGTAACAATAGAAGACATACCAGTGGCAGGTGGAAAGAATGCTTCTTTGGGAGAGATGATAAGAAATCTTTCCCCCTTGGGAGTTAAGATTCCTTACGGATACGTAATTACAGCTAACGCTTACTATTACTTCCTAGATTACAACAATCTAAGGGACAGAATAAGACAAATTATCGAGGGGTTGAATGTAGAGGATATAAAAGATTTACAAAGGAGAGGGCATGAGATAAGGGAACTGATAAGAGGTGGTGAATTCCCGCCGGACCTAGAACAGGCTATAAAAGAGTACTATAAAAAACTCTCGGAAAAATACAACATCCACGCTGTAGATGTTGCTGTGCGTTCCTCTGCTACCGCGGAAGACCTTCCCGATGCTTCCTTTGCCGGACAACAGGAAACTTTTCTTAACGTGGTTGGGGCAGAAAACGTTCTGGTAGCTATAAAAAATTGCTTTGCCTCACTTTTTACGGACAGAGCCATCGTCTACAGGGAAAGATTCGGATTTGACCACTTCAAAGTAGGAATAGCGGTAGGTGTACAAAAAATGGTTCGTTCAGACCTCGGTGCTTCAGGAGTTATGTTTACCCTTGACACGGAATCAGGGTTCAAAGACGTAGTTGTGATAAACGCCTCTTATGGACTTGGGGAGCTTCTCGTAAGGGGAGAAGTAACTCCGGATGAATACATAGTATTTAAACCGACCCTAATGCAAGGTTATGCTGCAATTATCGAGAAAAAACTGGGAAGAAAAGACAGAAAGATGGTTTATGGAACGGGAGATGAGAGAGTAAAAATAGTAAACGTTTCTAAAGAGGAGCAGAAAAAGTTTGCACTTAATGACGATGAAATACTACAGCTTGCTAAATGGGCGGTGTTGATAGAAGACCATTACTCAAAGAAAAACGGAAGATGGACACCGATGGACATAGAGTGGGCTAAGGATGGCGTTTTAAAGGAACTTTTTGTTGTACAGGCCAGACCCGAAACAGTACATTCACGAAAGAAGAATAACGTAATAAGTATTTATAAAATAAAAACCGCTGAGGAGGAAAGGAGAAGCAGAGCAATTGCTAGAGGTATAGCGGTAGGAGATAAAATAGCAACAGGAAAGGCTAGAGTTCTTTTCGATTTAAAAGAAGCGGACCAGTTCCAAGAAGGAGAAATTCTCATAACCGATATAACAGACCCAGATTGGGAACCCATAATGAAGAAAGCTTCTGCAATAGTTACTAACAGAGGAGGAAGAACCTCCCACGCGGCAATAGTAGCAAGGGAACTAGGCATCCCTGCGGTTGTAGGTACAGGTAATGCTACGGAAAAAATAAAGACGGGAGATGAGATAACTGTCTCTTGTGCGGAAGGAGAAACTGGATACGTTTACGAAGGAGAAATTGATTACGAGGTGGAAGAAATAAATCTCGAAAACATACCGAAACCGAAAACAAAAATAATGATGAACATAGGAAATCCCGAATCTGCATTTAGATATGCTTCACTTCCTAATGACGGAGTAGGTTTAGCAAGGGAGGAATTCATTATAGCTAACTACATTAAAATACATCCGCTAGCTTTACTCCACTACAAAGATATTGTTGAATTGTATGAAAAATTAGAGAAAGAAAAGCTAGTAGACGATAAAGGATTTGTTACCTTTAGGTTAATTTACAACTATGCAAACGAAAGGCTTCTTAAAAAACTTGCAAAGGGTAAAGATAAAATAAGGGTAAATCTAAGGAGAATAATAGAGGATATAGATAAACTAACTTTCGGTTACGAAGATAAAGCCACTTATTATATAAAGAGGCTTTCATACGGAATAGCTAAAATAGCTGCTGCCTTTTATCCCAACCCGGTTATAGTAAGATTTTCCGACTTCAAATCCAACGAGTATGCAAACCTAATAGGCGGTATTTTATTCGAGCCAGAAGAAGAAAATCCTATGCTCGGTTGGAGAGGGGCTTCCAGATATTACTCTGATGTATTCAAGGAAGCATTCGGAATGGAATGCAAAGCCATACTCAGAGTAAGAAACAAAATGGGACTTACAAATACAAAGGTAATGATACCATTTTGCAGAACTCCGGAAGAAGGTGAAAAAGTTTTAAAAGTTATGGAAGAATTTGGGCTAAGAAAAGGTGAAAATGGTCTTGAGGTATACGTGATGGCTGAACTTCCGAGCAATGTAATCCTTGCTGATAAATACGCTCAGATATTCGACGGTTTCTCAATCGGGTCAAACGACCTTACACAGCTCACATTAGGACTCGATAGAGATTCGGAACTTGTAGCACATCTGTACGATGAAAGAAATGAAGCTGTAAAGAGGTTCATAGCTCAGCTTATCAAAACGGCTAAAGAATACGGTAGAAAAGTGGGAATATGCGGACAAGCACCTTCGGACTTTCCGGAATTTGCCCAGTTTCTTGTGGAACAGGGAATCGACAGTATATCCCTGAACCCTGACTCCGTATTGAAAACCATTTTGGCAGTTGTAGATATGGAGAAAAAACTAGGAGTTCTTAAATGAAGCTTTTTGGGAAATTAAAACCTAAAAAACTTAATATTTCCCTTCCCAGTTTTTCCCTTTCTCCTAAAACTTCTTTATCTTTACACATTACCCCTGACTTCCTGAGAATTCTCGAAGTGGATAAGGAGGGGGTTCCCACTTTTGAACCTATAGAGATAAACTGGTTTGGCAAAAAGGAAGAGGAAAAATTAGAAATGTTGAAGGATAATGTTTTAAAATTGGGTTTAAAAGGAAGGGTAGCTCATACGTGTATTACAGCAAAAAACGGGATTTTAAAAGTACATAAATTTCCCGCTACTTTGTCTAAAAAAGACCTACAAGAAGCAATAGAGACCTTTATAAGGGTTGAAAAGGAAAATATAAAGGAAGACAGTATATACGACTACTACATATGGGATAGTCAAGATAAGAAATTCAAAATAATTACTCTGGTAATAGTTAGAAAACTTTTCTTTGATAACCTAAAAAAGCTTATAGAGGGTGCGGGATTAAAACTGGGTATTGTAGACTATGAGGTAAGTACAATTGTAAACGGAGGATTTTTATTTAATCTAAGGAAGCCCTTCGCTATACTTTACGTAGACCTTCATGAAAGTGTATTTGTATACTATACCGGTCAATCAATAGTTTATAACCTTTCAAATTTCTCCTTAAAAGAGTACTTAGAAACCAAAGAAGATTT
>DQVZ01000107.1 GCA_015661465.1 Aquifex aeolicus | reverse complement strand
AGAAGGTGGCTTTATTTCCTTAATTTCTACTTTAAGGGCTTGGTATATTTGAGGTTGTGGAAGGTTTACGTTAAAAAGGAAATAAAAAAGTATTTTCAAGAACAAAAGATTTATAAAAACTGATATTAAAAAGTACAGAGCTTGTTCTGCCAAACTTCTTCCCATACACTCAAAATTTTAAATTAAATCTTAATGCTCTCAAAGGAAACCCTTAACGATGAAATCTTAAAAGAAATAGCAAGTGTAGGTGGCGGATACGGAAGGAAAATAGAATACTGTATGGAAAGAGTAAAAAGAATAAAAAAAGCTTTATGCTACTTAGAAAAAAGATTGAAAAGGGAAAAATACAAAATTCCCAAGTTAAGTATAAAGCTTTCGGTATCGCTCAGAAAAAAAATGAAACTTTATAAAGAAGAGGCGTTTAAATACAGATATTACCTGATAATTTACAGGGAATCCATAGGTCTTACAAATCATAAAGCCGTTTACGAAATCTATAATATAGAAAAAGTACTTGAAAATGAAACGTGAGGAGTATTTACAAAGATTTCTTGAAGATTACCTGAAAAAGATAGGGTTAAATCTTGACTATGAGGGTTTTAGTATAATCCTGAGAGAACTAAATCGTTTTGCTTATAATCCCGAAGAAGAAGGTGTGGAAGTTGTTTATACTTCCGACGGTTCCCTTACCCTTATTCACAGAAAATACGGTGAACCCTACCATAGCCAAACTGCCGGAGCTATAAGAGAAACTATCTGGAAATTTATTAAACCATCAAGGATTTTAGAAAAGGCTAAAACAAGGGAAGTTATAAGGATACTGGATATAGGCTTCGGTTTAGGGTATAACTTAACTATAGCGTTAAAACATGTATGGGAGATAAATCCCAAACTCAGAGTTGAAGTTTTCTCCTTTGAGAAAGAATTACTGGAAGACATACCTTTACTTCCTGAACCTTACAGAAAAATACACAAATGGCTCCTTGACAAAATTCCTGAGTATGAAGATGAAAGGTTTAAATTCAAAATATTTTTGGGTGATGCGAGAAAAGAAATAAGAAAAATTGAGAATTTTAAAGCGGATGCTGTTTTTCACGATGCTTTTTCTCCTTATAAAAATCCTGAGCTTTGGACACTAGAATTTTTATCCCTTGTTAAAGAACGAATAGACGAGTACGGATATTGGGTCTCCTATTCCTCTTCCCTTGCCGTAAGAAAAGCTTTGATACTGCTTAAGTTCAAAGTAGGGTCTTCTAAGGAGCTTGGCAGAAAGAGAAAAGGGACTGTAGCGAGTTTGAAAGCCAATGTTCCTCCGATAGATGAGGATGAACTCAGAAAGTTAGTTCTTTCTCCATTTTCCATTCCCTTTAGGGATGAAACCCTCAATAGTGAGCCTTTGGAAATTTTGGCGGATTATCTGTTAAGGGTTTATAAATATTTGCCGAATGGATAAATTTAAAAGTAAGAAATCGTAAATTGAGGTGTCTGCATTATGAAAAAAAAGACCTATGTTTTTAATGAAAGAGTTATTCAGATTTTAAATGAATTGAAAAAAAGAACAAATAAAAAGGAAACTCAGATTATTGAGGATGCACTTATGCATTATTATGAGTATTTAATGGGAAGAGATGAAATTTTTCAGGAAATGAAACGGTTATCAAAAAATCTTATTGATATTTTAAATAAGGTTGAAGAGTTAAGCTATAGACTCGGGAAGTGCGAAGCAGAAAAAGAATTTCTTCAAAAAGGGTAAAAAATATTCTTTTCATCGAAGACTCATCAGTTTAATTTCGCATTCAAAGAGAAACTCGAGAGCCTCGGTATGAATTAAGGCCTCTTCCATACTCCTTCCCCAGGTGTAGAGTCCGTGTCCCTGAATTAAGAAACCGTAGGGCTCTTTCTTATTTTTGTAATACTCCTCAACTTTTTTAGATAACCTCGGGATATTTTGGTCATTTGGGAATATAGGGATTCTAATCTTTGTCTCATGGGTATTGATATCGGGAAAAGCCTTCAGTAATTCGTAATCTTCCAATTGGACAAAGTCTTTGAATATTCTAGAAATTACCGTTGAATTTGGGGAGTGAGTATGAACAACTGCATTTGCTTCGGGAAACAGTTTATAGATAGTCGTGTGGAGTAGCGTTTCCGCCGAAGGCTTACCTCCTTCTTTTGGATTTCCTTCATAATCTATTAAGAGGATATCATTTGAAGTTAGATTTCCTTTATGTTTTCCCGATGAGGTAATGGCTATATATTTATCGTTTACCCTTGCGGATATATTACCGCTGGTAGCCGGAACCCATCCTCGGGAATGTAATATCTTCCCGGCTCTTATTATTTCGTCTACTTTTTCGGAAAATACCTTTAATAACTCCGTATTCATAGCTCAACCTTTATGCTATCCTTGCCGTCGTATTTTGGAGAAAACACAGCGAGAAGTACAGAAATTTCTCCAGTATTTTTATAAAAATGAACCGATTTTTTGGGAATGAAGGCTACATCTCCCTCTTTTAACTCCTCTACCTTCCCGTCGAGAAAAAGCTCTCCCTTTCCTTTTACCACTACGAACGTAAGGTCATGCTCTGCATGGTAGTGGGGACTCTCGGAAGTTTTTATAAAAACCAAGAGCTGTGTAATATTTTCCGTTTCGTTTAACTTTATGGCTTCGATTTCCTTAACACTTCTTTCTTTCTCCCTGATTACCTCATCGAGGATTTGTATTAAAGAGGGAGAAAAGACCTTCATATTTCCAACTCCTCAAAAGTTTTTATATGCTTAAATTCAGGAGAAGATTTTACACCTTCCCTTACCGACTGGATTACTTTAAATCCTGCGGATTTTGCAGCTTTAAGCTCGTCGGGATTATCCGATATAAATAGCATTTCTTCAGGCTTTATCCCTATCTCCCGGGAAATCTTCCTATAAGAGTTTTCATCCTTTTTGTTTCCTATTCTTGTATCGAAAAAACCGGAAAAAATACCGGTAATATCTCCGTAAGTTGAGTGGGTGAAAAAAAGCTTCTGGGCTTTTACCGAACCCGATGAGTATATATAGATGGGAATATTCTTTTCTTTCCATTCTTTGATTTTTTTGTAAGCATCTTCATAGATTGGAGCCTTTAACTGACCACTCTTGAATCCCTCTTCCCATATATGTCCCTGAAGCTCCTT
>DQVZ01000052.1 GCA_015661465.1 Aquifex aeolicus | reverse complement strand
TCTTTTACAAAAACTTCTGTTTTATCTTTATATACGAAGATTTTTTCCCCAAGATTTACAAGTTTTACAATCTTACTTTTATTATTTTCAAACTGATTTTTTGACTTTACATATATTGTCCTCAAAGGATTCTGATTTTCATCATAAAATATAACCCCCTCGTTATCCAATAACGTACTTATATTCTCTCTAATTACCTTAGCTATGGCTTTCCTCCGATAAAAGTTTATACTTACTATTATTCCTTCAGTTGAAAAACTTCTTTTAATTTCTACATCTCTGAATCTATTCATAAAAATTTTATTTATTTTTTTTAAAAAAACTTCTTCTGGGATAAAAATTAATTGCCTACCAAGACTATGAATCTCTTTTTTTAAAATTTTCAGTTCATTATTCCTTATACCGTGGACTTCCACCCTCCTTATTTCGAATAGGGGAATTTTTATCAGAACAATGGCCAGGATGTACATTAGTAAAAGAGTTATCAGAAGTATTCCTAACAAACCCCTCAATACACCCTCCCTTAGGAAATAATTATATTTATCAACTCTTTAAAGTCTATTCCTTTTTCTTTTGCTGCCATAGGAAGAAGACTTAGCTCGGTCATTCCCGGTATAGTATTTATCTCTAAAAAGTATATCTCTCCTTTATTAGATACTCTGAAATCAATCCGTGCAAAATCTTTAAGGGAAAAATATTTGTAGATTTTTTTAGCGATTTCCTGAAGTTTTTTTGACAAATTTTCTTCATTTATGAAGATATACTCACTCATACCTTTCGTATATTTACATTCGTAGTCGTATATCTTCTTTTTTGGTTTTATTTCTATTGGAGGAAGCGCTTCCCCTTTTAAAATACCGACCGTTAGGTCTCTTCCTTCTATAAATTCCTCAACTATTACTTTATCTACTTTTTTAAGCAGTTCCCTTGAATACTCCTCCAACTCCTCTTTAGTTTTAATAATCCTTATCCCTACGCTTGAACCTTCTCTTGCAGGTTTTACTATAGCGGGAAACTTATTCCAATTCTTTTCTTCTATATCCCTTTCCTCTATAAACACCTCCCAGTTTGGGGTATTTATTCCTAAGGTTTTGACTATTCTCTTCGTAAAATCTTTATCGATAGAAACTGCAGAAGCTACGGTATCGGAACCGGTGTAGGGGATTTCCAGTATTTCTAACATACCTTGTACAGTACCATCTTCTCCGAATTTGCCGTGAAGAGCAATAAAAACTTTATCTGGATTTATCTCAATGAGTTTACAAGGAAGGTCGGAAGATATATCAAGCTCGTAGACTTTATGTCCCAGTTCCTTTAAAGCTTTAGCTACAGCTTTTCCCGTTTTTAGGGAAATTTCTCTTTCAGAGGACTTTCCACCCATTAAGACCACTATCTTCAACTAACTTTACCTCCTCAACGAGATTTATACCAAATTCCTTAAAAACCTTTTCCTTTGCAATTTCTATAATCTCTATTACTTCTTGAAAAGAAGCATTTCCGTAGTTTATTAAAAAATTTGCGTGCTTTTCGGAAAAACCTATATTCTTCAACCTGAAACCTTTAAGTCCCGTATCTTCTAAGAGCTTGCCTGCGTAATACCCTCTCGGGTTTTTAAAAGTTGAACCGCTTGTAGGCTCATTTATAGGTTGTTTTTCCTTTCTCAGATTCCTTATTCTTATGTAATCTTCCATTATATTTTCTTCAGTTCGCTTTAGCCTCAAAACTACTTTGTAAACTACTCCTATCTTCGGAAAAGGTGAATTCCTGTAAGAAAAAGTGATTTCTTCCCTTTTTAATTTCTCAAGTTTTCCCTCCCAACTTATAAAGTAAACTTCATCAAGGAAGTTCGATATTTCAACACCGAAAGCTCCAGCATTCATAGCAACAGCACCACCAACACTTGCGGGAAAACCCAGAAGCTTGTAGAAATCTTTTAATTTCTCCTTTAGGGAAAGTTTGATAATACTCTTTAGAGGAGTTCCGCAAAGACACTCTACAAGAACTTCGTTATCCTTTTCACGAATGGATATTCCCTTTAACCTTCTCGTATTTACCACCAATCCTCCTATATTTCCGAATATGGTATTTGAGCCTTTTCCCAAGATGAAAAGAGGTATATCAAGTTTTTGAGAAAACTCTATAGAGTTTTTGAGTTCTTCTAAACTTGAAGGTTCAATGTAAAATTTTGCCCTTCCACCGACTTTTATAGTTGTGAGTTCCTTTAAAGAAAAATTCTCTTCCAAGTACATCTAAAAATTTAGAATAGAGTATTATGATAAAATTTGGAACGGACGGGTGGAGGGCAAGAATAGCCGAAGATTTTACCTTTGAAAATGTAAGGAAAGTAGCCAAAGCACACTCGGAGGTTTTAAAAGAAAAAGGTTTAAGAAGAGTTATAGTAGGTTACGATTGGCGTTTCCTCTCGGAAGACTTTGCCAAAGCTGTTTACGATGTATTTAAAGGAGAAGGTTTTGAGGTAAAGCTGGTCGGTAGCGCTTGTACTACTCCCATGGTTTCCTTCGCGGTTAAATATATGGGATACGAAAGCGGTGTTATGATTACCGCTTCCCATAATCCTCCTACCTATAATGGGTATAAGATAAAGGAAAGTTTCGGAGGTTCAGCCACACCGGAATTTATAAAAAGTGTAGAGGAGAAACTCAGTAATATCCGCACTTATCAGGTAAAGGAATTTACTCCCGAATTCCAGGAAGTGAGAAAGCATTATGTAGAAAAATTGAGGAATTTAATAAACCTTGACCTTTTGAAAGAAAAAGATGTTTTAATAGTCCATGACTCCATGCACGGCACCTCTTCGGGACTCCTTGAATATATATTGAGGGATACAAAGGTAAAGGTTATAAATGTCAGAAAACACAGAGACCCTTTATTCGGGAATAACCCGCCCGAACCCGTAGAAAGGTATATGGAGATTACAAAGGAAAAAGTAAAGGCTTTGAATGCAGATTTGGGTATAGCCAATGACGGTGACGGAGATAGAATTGCCCTTGTAGATGAAAAGGGAAATTACGTAAACACCCAGTTAATTTACGCCCTGCTACTTCTTCATATTCTTGAAAATAAAGGGAAAAGGGGAAAAGTTGTGAAAACTGTATCAACTACCTACCTGGCAGACAGGATATGTAGGGAATTCTGTGTCCATTTGGAAGAGGTAGGTGTCGGTTTTAAAAATATAAACGAGATAATTCTCAAGGAAGAAAACGTAATATTTGGTGGTGAAGAATCGGGGGGATACGGAATTCCTGATTATCTACCAGAAAGAGATGGTATATTCTCAGCACTCAACATTTTGGAGCTTATTTACCTCAAAGACAAGAGTCTTTCCCAAATAATTGAAGAAATTTTTAAAAGATTCGGAAAAGCCTATTATAAGCGCATAGACCTGAAGGTAGAGGAAAAAATAAAAGAAAAGATAGGTACTCTTCGGAAAAATCCTCCGGAAAAACTGAAAGGTTTTACTGTCAGAGAAGTGAAGACTATTGACGGTATTAAGTTAGTCTTTGAAGATGATTCTTGGCTGCTTATGAGACCGTCTGGCACGGAACCACTCATTAGAGTTTATGCAGAGGCTCCATCCCAAGAGAAAGTGGAAAAAATACTTGAAGCTGGGATAGAGCTTTTAAAATAATAAACGGAGGTTTGAGAAATGGGGTATAAGGATTTACCGCCAGGGAAAAATCCACCTGAGGACATATACGTTGTTATTGAAATACCTCAAGGGAGCTCTATAAAGTATGAGCTTGATAAAGATAGCGGTGTTATATTCGTAGACAGATTTCTTTTTACCGCGATGTATTATCCCTTTAATTATGGCTTTATCCCTCAGACACTGGCGGATGATGGAGACCCAGTGGATGTTCTTGTTATTTCCAGGGAGCCTGTTACTCCTGGAGCGGTTATGAGATGTAGACCTATAGGAATACTGGAGATGAGAGACGAGGAGGGTATAGATACCAAGTTAATAGCCGTTCCCCATGAGAAATTAGACCCTTCTTACGCAAATATAAAAACTGTAGACCAGCTTCCCGAGATAATCAGGGAAAAGATAAAACACTTCTTTGAACACTACAAAGAACTTGAACCCGGGAAGTGGGTAAAAGTCGAAAACTGGAAAGGTATTCAGGATGCGATAGAAGAAATAAAAAAGGGTATAGAAAATTACAAAAAAGCCCAGAAAAAGTGAATGAATCCAAAAGATATATTAGAGCTCGGTAGAAAGGTTATCTCGGAAGAAATAAGAGGCCTTGAAAGGCTTCGTTCCTCCCTTGATGAAAATTTTTCCAAAGCCTCCCTACTAATCCTTAAGTGTGAAGGAAAAGTCGTACTCACAGGTATAGGAAAATCCGGACATGTTGCGAGGAAGATAGCCTCCACTTTCTCGAGTACAGGTACACCGTCTGTCTTTCTTCATCCTGCAGAGGCACTCCACGGAGATTTGGGACTTATAGAGAAAAAAGATGTGGTAATAGCTATATCAAACAGTGGGGAAAGTTCGGAAGTACTTGCAATAGTTCCTTACTTAAAACTGCAAGGTGTTCCCTTAATAGGGATAACTAACAATCCCGAATCAAGCCTGGCAAAGCACAGCGATATAGTTTTGACACTAAATA
Organism: Aquifex aeolicus; assembly: GCA_015661465.1. GTDB lineage: Bacteria > Aquificota > Aquificia > Aquificales > Aquificaceae > Aquifex > Aquifex aeolicus_B. The sequence continues at coordinate 1,863 of DQVZ01000052.1, read as the reverse complement.
TAGACAAAGAGGCATGTCCGCTGGATCTTGCTCCTACAACAAGCTCTACGGCTACTCTCGTTCTCGGTGATGCCCTCGCCATGGTTGTGATGCAGCTCAAGGGTTTTACAAAAAAAGATTTCGCCCTGAGACACCCGGCAGGCTCTTTAGGAAGAAAACTCAGATTGGTTAAAGATTTATACCACACAGGTGAAGAAATGCCTATTGTCAAAGAAAACACTCCTATGAAAGAAGTAATAATAGAAATGACAGCTAAAGGATTCGGAGCCACTGCTGTTGTAAATGAAGAAGGAAAACTTGTAGGAATAATTACCGATGGGGATTTAAGAAGATTTGTAAACAGGGGAGGAAGTTTTGAAAGTACAACTGCTAAAGACGTTATGACAAAAAATCCTAAAACTATATATCCTGATGAGATTGCCCTTGCGGCGTTGAAAAAAATGGAAGACCATAATATTACCGTTCTAATAGTGGTCAATAAGGAAAATAAACCGATAGGTATTATTCATATGCACGACATTCTTAAAGCCGAGATTGTTTAAAATTGTGATTATGGAAAGACCTTACGTAATTATAGTTTCCGAAGTAAGCGTGGATGGGAAACTTACCCTCTACAGGGGAGCCTCTTCTAAGGAATTAATGAGTCTTATGGATGAAGAAGCTTACAAATATCTACACGAGATAAGGGCTAAAGTTGACGGGATAATGGTCGGTTGTGAAACCGTAAGAACCGATAATCCCAGCCTTACGGTAAGATATGCAAAGGGGAAAAACCCTGTAAGAATAATTCCCTGTTCAACGGCAAACGTTCCTCTGGATTCTAACGTCTTAAATGTCCAAGAAGCTCCTACCATAATAGCTACAACCGAAAGGGCTCCAAAGGAGAGGATAGAAAAAATTAAAGAAAAGGGAGCTGAGGTTATCATAGCCGGAGATGAACTTGTAGATTTTGATATACTGCTTCCGCAGATCTTTAAGAGGGGAATAAAATCCCTGATGGTTGAAGGAGGAGCTTCAATAAACTGGGAATTTGTAAGGAGAAGGATTGTTGATGAAATAAGGCTTATTCATCTTCCGGTAATAGTCGGAGGAGAAAACGTACCTACTTTGGTGGGGGGAGAAGGTTTTAAAAAATTGAAAAACTTATTACATTTAAGATTAAGAAGCCATTTTATTAGAGGAAAACAACTCATTACGGAATGGGAAGTAATAAATAAATCTTAAATAGGAGGTGGTTAAAATGGAGGAAAAGGAAATAAAAAATGAAAACAAAGAAGAAATATCTCAAGAGGAAAGGGAAAAAAACTTAGAAAAAGAACTCGAAGAATTAAAAAAAAGGGAAAAGGAACTTGAGGAAAAATTGAAAAAACTTGAAACTATTGCGAGAAATTCAAACCTGAAGGTTGCAGAACTCCAGAGGGAAATAGAGTATCTAAAAGAAAGATACAGGAGGGATATGGAAGAACAAAAGAAGTATTGTTATGAGAGATTTGCCAATGATTTGCTTGAAGTAATTGACAATTTCGAAAGGGCTCTAGAGTATTCAAGGAAAACAGAAGATATAAAGTCCATAGTATTAGGTATAGAGATGATATATTCGGAAATGAAGAAAATATTTGAAAAATACGGTATAAAGGAAATATACGTTGAGGGTAAGGAATTCGACCCTTACGTGGCCGAAGCTGTTGAAAAGGTTGAAACATCGGAAGTACCGCCTAATACCGTAGTTAAAGTTATTAGAAGAGGGTATTACATCCATGACAGGGTTTTAAGACCTGCAAGAGTTGCGGTTTCAGTTGCACCTCAAGAACCCAATGAAGAGGATAAAGAAGAAATTACCTAAAAGGGGTAAGGTACATTGTC
>DQVZ01000013.1 GCA_015661465.1 Aquifex aeolicus | reverse complement strand
GAACGCATAGGCATAGCACCGATAGACTTATCACCACAGTTTATGTTTCCTCGCATTAGCCTACCCCCAGGCGTATCTCTTGGTTTTTCCATACCCTACTGTAGTATACCTTTTATAGTGCTTTTATCCTTTTATTCGCTTAGTCTTTCCAACCCATTCTACCTATTCAATGGATATTGGATATTCGTAAGCTTGCCATCAATAGCTGCAGTTTTGTTCCCGGAAAAAGCACTCCGCATCATTGCAAAAATCATACCATCTGTACCTCCTATTACAGGATTCGTACTTCTTATATCTCTATGGTTTATGATAGATGCAAACTCTTACGTTTTTGCGGTGTACGATTATCTCAGAAATGGCACTAGCCTGGTAACTCTAATGCCTTTTATGTTTCTGCTTGGTTTTTTCACAAGTCTCGGACCTTCAACACTGCCATTTCTTCCTGTAGTTTTTGGTATGCTAATAAGCGGTAGGGTTCTTCCCAACACTGCAGGATTTTTTCTTTCTTTTATATTTACCCATGCTCTGATAGGTTCTATAGCTTCGACGGGCGGAATACTGCTTATGGAGGTTTTTCGAATTGACCTTTTTAACCTTATCCTTGCAATACTACTTTTGCTTATAGCTTTGTCAATTCTAGGTTTTCTACCTCTCAGGATAGAAGTTGCGAGACTAAATCCTATTGGGAATACACCAACCGGGTGTTTCGCACTTGGTATAGCTTATACATTTTCTCTTTGTCCTTCTTGCACCTCCTTTCTTCTCGGTGCAATAGTTTTAAGCGCATCAGTGGGAAGCATACCGGAAGCTTCTTTACTCATGTCCATATATGCCATTGGAAGATCCATACCTATCTTCATATCCGGAATGATAGTAGGCAGTATATCTTCCTTCATAAAAGAGTACCGTGTCCATATAAACCGCGGTGTTGCTGTAATCTTTTTGCTTATGTCTGTTTATTTTTTTAAAAACTTTATGGAGGCAAGAATATGAATCGTAGAATTTTTCTCTTGCCGTTTTTGTATATTCTTTCTTTACCGCGTGCGTTAGCAAAGGAAGATAATACAATCCGTATTATATTCCCAGTTACCTTTAAAGACAAAAAACGGATGAAAAAAGTTTTTATGAGGATAAGGGGAGCTATAAACCTATGGGGGACAGGTGTGGATATTGAGGTAATCGCTTATGATGAAGGTATAGCTTTTCTTGACAGGTTTGAGAGCGGTGAGTTTGAAGAAAGGATATCCAATCTTATGCTTTACGGCGTGAAGTTTAAGGCTTGTAGCGTAGCGATGAAAATGTTTGGAGTTTCAAAGGAGGATCTCTTTGAAGGCGTAGAGGTGGTTAGATCTGGTTTTGAGTATCACGTTTTGAAGGTAAAGGAAGGATACATACCCATATACCTATGAGGATAGGAGAACTTGCAAAAAAGGTAGGTATAAATCCAAAGACCCTAAGGTATTGGGAAGAAATAGGCGTGCTACCTCCACCTCCAAGAGATAGCTCTGGTTATAGGGTTTATTCGGAAGAATACATTCACATGTGTATCTTCATCAAGAAAGCGAAGACCTTAGGACTCAAACTTGAGGAGATAAGGGAAATAATTAATCTGTGGTTAGGAGGCAATAAACCCTGTGACCGTGTAAAGAGTATTATCAGAGAGAAAATAAAGACAATAGACGAGGTAATAGAAGAGTTAAGGAGAAGGAAAACCCTTCTTGAAAGACTCCTTGAGGAAAGCAATAAAAACTCCAGGTGGTATATATGTCCTCTCATAGAATCTATAGAATAGGTTTGAGTCTTTGCGGTAAAAATCAACGGAAGGTGGTACATCCCTGCCTGCGAGGTGGAAAAGCTACTAATGAGAATTTTTCTCAAAATTTAAATTTTTTATGGAAAGTACAAAGCTTCAAAGCGCCAGAAGGGTTTTCTCAAAATCCTTCCCACTCTTATTCCGGGTTCAAAGGGTTGAAATTCCTCAAAAGCGTTTGGAATAAATATAACATTATCCGCGATATTATTGTTAATCTTAACCCTTAACTCAGCTGAGTTTATTTTAACAGTTTCTCCGATACCTAACTTTTCTTTTGTTGATTCATTAATATAAGCAAATTGATTCCTTTCTATTGCATGAGTCCACAAATTCCAATGCCCTAACTCTTCAACAAGAGAGTTATCGCAAAGTATCCAAACTTCACCTTTTTCCTCTTCTGTATCGTCTTCAAAGGTCATATACAAAATATCTTTCATTTTCAAATCTACTCCGCCTTCTTTTTCTTTTATTTCCTTTAAAGAAACTCCGAAATTCTTTAGAAAAGTTTCCAAATTGTATTTTAATCCTGTTGCTTTTACAAGAAGTTCATAAGGTTGAGGAATTTTTGTTTCTAAAATTTTTGGAGAATAACTCAAAAAGCCGAAACCTTTTACTATAAACTCTCTCTCGGCAAAGGTAGTTCTCGGGATTACGAGCCTACTATGATTTGCCGTAATTGTAGGAAAATAAGCAAAGTTTATAACCATTTTAGATTTAATTTTTTCTAATTTTTCCTCAGATAAATAAATAAAGGGGTTTCCAAAAGTGAGTATATACTCGAAATCTTCAAGATTTTCAATAAACTTTTCTAAACTTTTTACGGGGAAGGGTGTAATGTTTCCTACAAAAGAGTAATCCGTTCCGAAGCGTTCTCTAAGTGTCTTTACAGCTTTTAAAACTCTATTTTTGAATTGACTTTTCAGGAGTGTATCTCCTACTATGACTACAGTTTCTCTTCCGAAATATTCTAAAAACTTAGTAATCCTTGCATCGTATTTCCCTTCTGCTATAGCCTCCAGAATCTCTACAGTTTTATACGGAGTTGTGAGGATGTTTTCTTTCGATTTTTGAAAAACCGTAGTGTACCTACTTCCCACGGAAAATATATAGGCGTCCTTTTCAAAGGCATCTACTATCCACCTGGTAAGCATTACTTCGGAAAAAGTAGGCTCCGCTTCGAAGATAAGAATAGCCTTTTTATTTACCCACTCCTGAGCTCTTACGGAAGTTTGCTTAAATGGCAAGTAGACACTATCGGAGTATACTTCATCGGTGAACTCTTTAACTATCAGGTATTCCTCTAAACCTGCAAATCTATCCAGAAATACCGCAACTTTTCCTTTGGGTAAATCCTTCAATATACCGATAACTTCATCGTAGGAAATCTGCCTGTAGTTATTTCCTTCTCTCAGAATGGGTTTGCATATCCTCAAGGGATTTGCAGAAAGTTCTTGTATATACGCTATTCCCTTTGTACAGAAACTTCCTATGCCGTTGGGGTCG
>DQVZ01000274.1 GCA_015661465.1 Aquifex aeolicus | reverse complement strand
GGCAATCCGTTATCCCATCATCAAAACATCAAAGCATCAAAGCATTTTGATGCTCACTCCTGCGAGATACTCCCCTATTCTATTGCCAAGAAGCCCAAAATTTAACTTACTACAATATATTAAATTAATGAGGAAAAAGAAAAGGAAAAAGAAAGAATATGTGAGAACCACAGTATCCCTTCCCAAGGATATATGGGAAAATTTGAGAATTGAGAGCATAAAGACAAAAACACCTATGGGAGAACTTATTGCCAAAAAGCTTAAAGAGTATGAACGATTAACAAAGAAGTTAAATATTGTAAGTGGAGAAGTACTAGATTAAATTATCGGTAGGATCCGGTATATCTGTTAAAAACTCTCTTTTAAACTGAGTTGGATTTTCAAAAGTGTATACAATTACACTATCCCTGTTCTTATCTATTACACTTGATACTTCGATTTTTAATCTCTCAAGTTGAGATAGGGAAATTTCTCCTTCAAATACCGATTTTTGAATGTGGTGAAGATACTTTCTAACCACTTTTCTAACTTTGTTTAATCTATTTTGGTCTTTTGAATCTTCGGTTGCTATGTCATAAACAAGTATTACTTTCATAACAAACTCCCGTAATTTAAAGGAATGTAAACTTCCTCCCCTAGGAGATGTTTTATAAGTTTGTAAAGTTCAAGTCTGATTAAAGTTCTATGGGACACTTTTCTTTTAAGTTTTCTGTAACTAATTGTTTTCTCAAGAAGATTGTTAAATTCAGAAACAAAAACTTTTCTGCCCTCTTCATTTAGGTATGCGGACGCAAAATCTTCTCTAAAGTGCTCTTCCGTTATCTTCTTGTTCTTAATGAGTTTAATGATTAACCTATCAACAAAAATAGGCTTAAATACTTCCGCTACATCAAGTGATAGGGAAAATCTTTTCGTAGAAGGTTCGTGTAGATAACTTATTGTAGGATTTAATGGAGTGTAATATATTTCTCCTAAGACCTTTGCATAAACTAATGAGTTTCCAAAGGAAATTAAAGCATTTAAAGGATTTTGTGGGGGTCTTCTTGTTCTCTTTTCAAAAGGAAAACCTGTTATATCCTCAAGTTTTTCATAACATTTTTTCCTAAAATCCGCTTCTACATTCATAACCTCTTCTATTTGCTCGACCTTTGAAAGTCTATTTAGATGTTTACCGGGTTCTAATTCATAAATTTGAGAAAGATTTACAATCGCCCCTATTACGAAGGCTTTAGCAAGGTAAAGTCTTTTTTTCCTATCAAGGTAATGTTCTGCCTGCTTTATACACAAATAACCTGATACATGTTTTTCCCTCGGGTAGAAACTTCCTACATAGTAGCCATAATAATTGAAAAAGTGAATAGGTATACCCCATTGGGCAAGGAACTTTAGTAGTTTTGTGTTTAGATACAGCTCTGATACAACAAAAAGTTCATCTATATTTTCTATGGGAATAGTCTTTTTTACCTTTCCGTTTTCAAAGTAAACTGTATTTTCCTTTCTTGATAATCTCCCATCTGAAAGTATGTAGTAAACTTTACCCATAGCAGAATTCATAGTAAGCACACCTCAAGCAGTAAGGTTTTTTCTCAACCTTCGGAGGAAACTCATACTTTAGAGTTTCCTCTATAATATCCAAGGCTTTCTCTATCGTAGCTTCATCCTCTTCGGTGAACTCTACTTCTTTTATCTTTTTCGCCTTAGGATAGTGAAGTATTCCCTTAGAGACATTCATACCTTTGGTTCTGAGATAGTATATGTAATACTTTACTTGCAGTATATGAGCTTCTTCAAAAGAGGAAGATAACTTTATCTCGTGAACAGCAATCTCATCACCACTTCTAATGAAGTCTATACTAACGCTATCATCTCTCAATTCTTCTTCATCCCTAAATGAAGTCTCATCGATGAGTTTTCCCAATCTAACCCTGTCGGAAGTGTATTCAAAGGCAACCCCTTTTGAAAAAAGCCAGAGCTTTCTCTTACAGATTATTGAATAAGCCACCTGAGTTCCCTTTATTTTTAATTCTTTTAGTTC
>DQVZ01000021.1 GCA_015661465.1 Aquifex aeolicus | reverse complement strand
AAGTCCCAGTTTTGTTATACCGTAAATTTTTACTTTAAGGTTTTCGTTTCTAAAAATCCTCTCTGCTTCCTTCAGCAGTTTTTTTCTATTCTCCTCCCTTTTTAAATCTATTAAATCTATTACAATCATACCCGCAAGATTCCTGAGCTTAATTTGACGGGCTATCTCTTCAAGGGCTTCAATATTAGTTTTGAAGGCATTTTCTTCTAAAGATTCTCCGCAACCTTCACCGCTATTTACATCAATTACCACCATAGCCTCAGTTTGTTCTATTACTATAAATCCTCCCCCTTTCAGCCAGACATATTTTGAAAGGAGTTTAGAGAGAAGTTGGTATATAGAGAATTTCTTCGTCAGCTTATCAAGGTCTCTACTGAATCTTAATTTATCCCTTATATCCTTACCGAATAAATCGTGTATCTCCTTCCATATATCTGCATTGTCCACGCAGATTTCCTTTATGAAACTCCAGTAGTCTCTTATTACTCTCGCATAAGTAGGGATTTCCTCATACAGAATTCCTTTGCAAGTCTTTTTCTCTCTTTCAAGGATACTTCTCCAAACATTTCTTAAACTGTTCAGTTCTCCTAAAATTTCTCCTTCCTTTGCCCTTATGGCGGAAGCTCTTATTATCACCCCTTCCCGTTCTTTTAACTCCTTTCCTATAAGCTTTTTCAGTTCATCCGCATAAGGAAAATTTTTCAATCTCCCCGAAATTTTTAGCTTTCCGGTTTCTGGAAAGTATACCAAGTACTTCCCAGGTATACTGATTTTACACGTAGCCTTTGCACCCTTTAACTCCGTATCTTTCCTTTTTAATTGAACTATTACTGTATCACCTACTTTTAATTTCCTACAGACATCCTTTTCCTGGAGAAAAGCTTCCTTATCAAGACCTATATCTATAAAATATCCGTCTAAACTCTTGCAAACTTTTTTAACAATACCCTTAAATATTGAACCGATAAGTTTTCGTTCATTTCTTCTTTCGGCTTTTAAGTCTATAACTTTGTTATTGGATACTACAGCAGTAAACACTAAGTTTTCACTTGCACTGATAAAAATCTCGACTTCGCTAAACACCAATAGATATTTTAAACTCTAATAATTAAGGTGAATGGGAAAATAGCTCTGATAGCGGGTTCAGGAAAACTTCCTCAGGAATTTAGAAACTCTGTTATCAAAAAAGGTGAAGAAGTAATAACTATAGGAATAGAAAGGATTACCGACTTTAAAACAGATTATGTACTGCCTCTTGGGAAAGTGGGGAAACTGATAAAAATCCTTGAAAAGGAAGAAGCAGGCTCAATAGTTATATTGGGAAAATTTGAACATAAACTCATATACTCGGATATCCTGAAAACGGATTTAACGGCTATAAACCTCCTCAGAAAGGCAAAAGACAGGAAACCGGAAACACTTGTGAGGGTATTTATGGACTTTTTAGAGGAAAAAGGTTTCCGATTTATAGACCCCAAACCCTACCTTAAACATCTACTGGCAGAGAAAGGTCAAATGAATAGAATATTGCCCGATAAAAACACCCTTGAGGAGGGAAAATGGGGTTTTGGTATCGCTAAGGAAATCGCTTCCATGGATATAGGACAAACTATAGTAATTAAAAACAAAGCAGTTGTTGCGGTGGAGGCAATGGAGGGAACCCAAGAAACCATAAAGAGAGCTGGTAAGATAGCGGGGAAGGGAACCGTGGTGGTAAAGGTGGCTAGGAAAAAACAAGACTTTAGAATAGACGTTCCCACGGTAGGGGAAGATACATTGAAGGTTATGAAAGAAATAGGTGCTAAAGCTTTATTTCTAGAGGCGGGAAAAGTATTTATCGTGGATAAGGATAATTTTCTAAAACTTTCAGACCGTTTTAAGATAGCGGTGTGGGGACTATGAAAAAAGTAGGTCTTACGGGAAACATAGGTTGCGGAAAGTCTACAGTTGCCCAAATGTTTAAAAAATTGGGAGCTTATGTTCTTGATGCGGATAAACTTATACATTCCTTCTATAAAAAGGTTCATCCGGTTTACAAAGAAGTTTTAAAGGTTTTCGGAGAAGAGATTCTTGACAAAGAAGGAAACATAGACAGAAAAAAGCTCGCTCGAATTGTTTTCACGAATAAGGAAAAACTACAAATCCTTGAGAACATAACCCATAAAGCACTTTACAAGGAAATAGATGAAATTCTGAAAACCCTACCTGAAAATTCTATTTTTATACTCGAAGCTGCCTTGCTTGTTGAAAAAGGTACTTATAAGAATTACGATAAGCTGATAGTAGTATGGGCACCCTATGAGGTCTGCAAAGAGAGAGCTTTAAAGAGAGGAATGTCTGAAGAAGATTTCGAGAGACGCTGGAAAAATCAAATGCCGATTGATGAAAAGGTAAAGTATGCGGATTTTGTAATTGATAACTCAAAGAGTTTTGATGAAACCTTAAAACAGGTTAATGAGATATATAAGAGACTCATAGAAGACCCCTGAGTTTGTAAAAAACTAAGCCTATGTACTCCCTTATGGCTATCGCAGAGTCGTAAAGCACGCTGTATTTCGGGAATAAACTGTATACATTGTATTTCCCTTCAAACTTCAAATCTGTAGGATAGGGAATTACTTCTATTCCCATTTTCTTGAAAGTATTTACAGCCCTAATCATATGAAATCCCGATGTTACCAAAACTATCTTTCTGCACTTTAGCTTTTTTTCACAAATTTCCTTAACGTATTTGGCATTTTCTGCAGTATCTCTACTTTTTACATCCGTAAAAATCTTGTCTTCCTTTACGCCGAAGGCTTTTAAAAGTTCTCTCATAACGCTGGCTTCGGGAATTGTATTTATTGCTGCACCTCCAGAAAGTATGATGGGAACATCCATATTCCTGTGAAGAAGAAAACCGGTAATAAGCCTTTTATAGGAAGAAGACTTTAACTTACCATTGTTGTAAACACCGCCACCTAACACCACAATGGCATCGGCGTAAAAGGTTTGTGGAGCTTTGTATGCACTTTCAAGAGGAAAAATTAATAAATCCTTAACCGGTTCAATGGAAATTAAATAGAGGCTTAACGCGGAAAATAAAGCTAATTTTTTTACAATTTTTTGTTTTGTAAAGATATAAATGGCGAGAAAACTTATGATGAAAATGCCGGGTGGCAGGATAAAATAAGAGATTAACTTTTTCAGGAAAAAACTCATCTTTTCTTTCTTACAGCTATTACTATATTTTCAACTCCGTTTTTTCTTGCAATATCCATAACTTTTACCACAAACTTATGTTTTGTATTTTCATCGGCTTCGAGAACTATATGTGTAGGTTTGATATCTTTAATCATCTCTATCAGCTCTTCCTCAGAAATAGGTTTGCCCTTTACCTTCATTTTTCCTTCTGTATCTATCTGAATCTTTAAGGCCTTTATCTGTATAGACTCTCCGGTCTCAGCGAAGGGAAGTTTTATGGCTATGAAGGTTTCGGGAGATTGAAAAGCGAGAATAGCTAAGAACAAAAATACGGCGAGTAATGTGTCTACAAGGGGGACAACATCTATGTAAGCCTTTTCTTCTTCTCTAAATCTTAGCTTTTTCCTTAAATTCATTTTTTTACTCCAAGGAGTTTATAATTTCCTTTGCTTCCTCACTTATCTTATCAAGAATACGATTACCTACTATTTTGTAAATCCAATAAGCTACAAGAGCAGGTATTGCAACTCCCAGCCCCGTTGCTGCGGCAACTAAAACTTCACTAATACCCTTTGCCAGTAGAGAAATAGCCTCTTCCTGAGCGGTTATAGAATAAGCTTGGAAAACCTTTATAAGTCCTGTAATCGTTCCGAAAAGTCCCAAAAGCGGTGCTACCGAAGCTGTAGTGGATAACACCGGTAGGTTTTTCTCGACCTTAGGAACAAGGGAAGAAATCTCTCCTTCCATAAGTTGCATGAGATAACCCTTTTCCTTTCTCCCCTTTAGGTATTCATCGAGTACTATAGAGATTGCCTTTGTAAATGGATGGTCTACAACACCTGATACTTTTAACGCACTTTCGTAATCTCCTTTCTGGATTAACATTTTAAGCTCGTTGAGGTTGTGAGGTAAAAAACTTTTTATCCTTAAATTTACAGCCCTTTCAATTATAACATACCAGGAAAGAATTGAAAGAAGTAAGAGGGGATACATAACAATCCCCCCTTTTTCAAACCAGTTTAAAAGAAACTCCATACCTTACCCCCTGCAGGCAGGAAGACCTTTTTTTAATTCTAAAACTTTTTCCTTTTCCCAGCTCTCAAGCTTTACATCTTTTAACCTTTCAAGAATACAGGAAGCATCCTTTCTAGCACCTAACTTTTTCAAAATTTCAACACTCAGGAAAACGGCTCTTTTGTAAAAGGGAAAATCCTTTTTATCACTAAGTACAATTTCCAAGAAATAATTGAGTGCTTTTCTGTTTTTCTTTCCGTAGTAGTGATTTCCGAGATAGTAAGCAGCTTTCAAGTAAATATCGGGATTTGTACTGTTATAAGCTATTTCCAAATATTTGAGTTTCCTTGTCTTTTCATAAAGCTTTAAAGCAATCTCTTTTAGTTCTTCAGAGTTTGGATATTTCTTTATTAGCTTACCAAACAATCTTTCAGCGTCTTTAATCCTGTCCAATTTCAAATATATCGATATCGCGTTTAATTTTTCTATATCCCCTCTATTTTCCAGAAGACGGGCAAGCTTTAGGAGATTATTCTCTTTTTCGTACAACTCCGCAAGTTTTGAAAAAGCTTTCTCCCTTATAACCTTGTCCTCGGATTTTAAAAGATTAAGCAGTATATTTTCTTTTTCCTGGGGATTTTGGGTAATTTGGGCAAGAAGAAACATACTCCTTTCTCTGTATTCAGGATTGTTAACTAATTTTCTCAGTATAAACTCCGCTTCTATTTGTCTGCCTTCTTTGGCGTATAACTTTGCAAGCTGAAGTTTAAGCTCAGGAAGCAAAGGACTATCTGGATAGTTTTTTTCAAATTCCTTTACTACCTTTTCCAAGTCCTCGGAAGGAGATTCTGCTTCTATTTGGGCTATACCTATTAGGGCTTCTTTTGCCTCTTTCGCATCTACATATTTCTGAAGTATGAGATTGTATAAGGCTCTTGCTTTATCCTTTTGTCCCAAGTTGTAATAAGAATCGGCAAGTTTTATCAAAGCCTTAAGGCCGTATTTTTTATCCTTAGGAATTTTCTCGAAATAAGAAATCGCTTTTTCGTAATTTCCTTCTATGAAATAACTAAGTCCCGTGAGATAAATTTCTTCGGGAGTTTCATTGAAAAGGTATCTCCTTGCAAGTCCTCCTTTTCCTAAAGCTATTGCAGCTTTAGCTTTGAGAATCCTTGCCTCATAACTGTCATCCTCTTTTAGAATTTCCAATACCCTTTCGTATTCTCCTGCATTGAAAAATGCTATAGCTTTGAAGTAGGGATAATCGAAGTATTTGGCAGCTTCTTTCCACTTTCCTTTTTTAAACATATACCAGCCGTAATATTCCTTATAAATGTCAGGATACTTGTTCTCTACCTCGGAGAGTACTTGTTCTATTTCTTCATCCCTACCGAGTTCATACAATATTTCGAGAAGAAGAACGTAGTATTCTCTGTCTTTTTCTCTAACCTTTTTCAGTAAGTTGTAAGCCCTCTGGTAGTCTCCAAGCTGAAGTGTTGCGTAAACAGCGTATATGTAATCTCCAGACCGTATAAAGTATTCAAGGGCTTTTTTATAATCTCCCTCGTTATAAGCTTTTATGCCTGCGTATCTGAATACCCATTTATCCCCTGTCTTTTCATATACGTAATCCGCTAGTTCGGGTTTTTTCACAAAGATGGAAAGGTAAAGAGCTTTTGCCAATCGGGGATTCAGAGTTTCAAGCAGTAGAGTATAATCCAAAGCCTCCTCGTAATCGCCTCCCTCGAGAGCTATCAGTCCGAGGTAGTAAACGATTGCATCCCTGTAGGGTAGAAACTTGTTCTTGTGTTTAAGTAAGAGTTTCCTGGCTTCCCCGTATTTTCCTTGTTTAAATAAATTCATAGCCCTTCTCACTTCTGTACTTTCAAGGTATTTAGGATTTACTTTACCGAGTATAAAATCGTTAACGTATTTACAATAATTTTTAAACGTAAAGCGCCCACAATTGCTTATGGGTTCCTCAGGTATAACTCCTGATGCACCTATCAGGTAAGCGTATTTCCACAAAATAGGTTCATCCACTTTATAAGGTTTTTTAAAGAGTTGATAGTAAAGGGCGTAGAAGCTCTCACAGGCGGGAATTGTATACATGTGGGTTGTATTGCATGACTCTTCGAAAAGTTTAAGAGCTTCTTCTTTTTTACCTTTTTTATAGTAAATAAGCCCTAAAACGTACTTTCCCGAGTTGGAGTAGGGTGATGAGGGTAAGCTAACAAGGAGTTTAAGTTTTTCTTCCGCAGTCCAAAGGTTGCCCTGCTTATAATTTCTTACAGCTTCTCTGTATAGGTTTAAATCTTTAGGAACTCCGCATCCTCCCTCCTTAGGAATATAAAGTTCTGTTTCTTCCCATTCCTTGGGTGGTTCAAAAAGTTTTCCTGCTAAGTTATAAGTTTCAACTTTCCTTATCCTGTAGGAAAGTTTATCCGGTAGATAGAAAGGTGGTTTTTCCACTTTTACTATATCGCGCACTTTTACCCTAAGGGTTAGTTGTTCTTGAAGTTCAGTAGCAAAAGATACTGCAGAAAAATAAAATATTAAGACCAGAAAAAGGCTACAGAGCCTCGTGGGATTCAACATATAAATCCCCCAAGTGGCAGGTAATGTTTAACTTTTGTATCACATTCCTGCCCTCTGTATCTAAGTATACCACCGAATAAGAGGCATTGTCACACCCAAAACTCCAGAATTTAGAAAGGTCTATGTCTAAAACTGCACAGTATAAACATCGTATAGGTACCGTATGGGAAACTATGGCAACAGTTTTCTCGTTATAATTCTCGAGTAAGAACTCCAGAAAATCCTTGATTCTTTTAAAAACATCCAAGAGAGATTCCCCTTCCGGAAATTTCACCTTGTGGGGTTCTTTTAGCCAGAGCTCAAAATCCTTCGGGAACTTCTCCTTAACCTCATCTACAAGCAGTCCCGACCAGACCCCGTGGTCTATTTCTATAATTTTCTCCTCTTTAATAGGCTCCAGTCCTATTTCCTCTCCGATAATCTGAGCTGTCCTAAAGGTTCTTTTAAGAGGAGAGGAAAATAGAGCGTTTATGTTTTCTTTTTTAAGAACCTGAGCAAGCTTCTTAGCCTGCTCTACACCCCTTTCCGTAAGGTCTGGATCCAATAGTCCCTGATACCTTCCTATAGGATTCCACTGACTTTCTGCATGCCTTACAACGATTAGCTTTAGCATTCATTAAATTATACAGTCTTGCCCCATCTTCTTTGCGAGCTCACAGAGTCTTTCTATTCTCTTTTCCGTAGATGGGTGAGTAGATAAGAGTTCCATAATTCCTCCACCCTTGAGAGGATTTTCTATAAATAGATGTGCTGTTCCGGGATTTACATTGGTCGGTACTTGCATTACGTATTCTTCTATTTTCTTTAAAGCTCTTGCTAATGCCATTGGACATCCGCATATTTTTGCTCCAGTTTCATCTGCAAGGTACTCCCTCGCTCTGGATATAGCAAGCTGTACTATCGTTGCAATTATTGGAACTATGATTATCATAAGAATTGCTCCTATCATTTCTGCAAAACCGCCACCTTCTCCTTCTTCTTCCTCATTATTTTGCAGTCCTCCGAAAAATAGAGCCCACTGTGCCATATTGGCAAGAAAGCCTATCGCTCCTGCTATTGTAGCTGCAATAGTAGCTACGAGAACATCTCTATTCTTAATGTGGGCAAGTTCGTGAGCGAGAACACCTTTGAGTTCTTCAGGTTCCAATATTTCGAGAATTCCTCTGGTAACAGCTACAGCTGCATGACCCGGACCCCTTCCGGTTGCAAAAGCGTTAGGTTGCTCCATAGGAACGAGGTATATAGGAGGTTTAGGCATGTTTGCCTTTCTTGCGAGTTCTTCTACCATTTCGTGAAGCCAAGGAGCTTCTTCATAGGATATCTCCCTTGCTCCGTACATAGAGAGAACTATTTTGTCGGAAAACCAATAACTCATGAAGTTCATAAATCCAGCAATTATCAATGCGATAAACATTCCCACTGTTCCGCCTATTATCCCGCCTATAGCCATAAGAAGGCCGGTGAGAAGTCCCAATAATACTACAGTTCTCAACATCCAACCCATTTTCCTACCTCCTTAAATAATTAATAAATATTATCTATTGAAAATTCTTAGCAATAATCCCTCTCATATTGTCCTTTACAATAGATATTAAAACATCCTTTCATCTCTATGATTTTTATCAAAAGGTATATCCGAACAACCTTACATACTCGGGGCGTCTACGCCAATCAGGAATTACCTTTACCCACAGTTCTAGATAAACTGGTCTACCCAAGATAAGCTCCAGTTCTTCCCGGGCCCTTTTCCCTATTTCTTTGAGCCTTTGACCTTTTTTTCCAATAATTATAGGTTTTAGATTCTCCCTATCTACTATTAGTTCTCCTATTATTACAAGCATATTGGGATTTGCATCTCCGGGTCTTATTTCATCTATTTTCACAGCAATAGAAGTAGGTACTTCTTCCCTTGTGAGCATCATTGCTTTTTCTCTTACTATCTCCGCAGCAAGTAATCTTAGAGGTAAATCGGTAATCATGTCTTCAGGGAACAAAGGTTCCCCCTCGGGTAGGTATTTAAGAATCGTCTTGATAAGTTCCTCTAAATTGGCTCCCTTGAGGGCACTTATCGGCACTATTTCTGTCAGTTCATTATGTCTTTTGTGAATTTCTTCAATCAAGGGTAGAACGTTTTTAGCAGGTCCCATTTTATCGATTTTATTGATAACAATTACAACCGGCTTACTTAAAGGTTTTATAAAGTTCCGATATATTTCCTCATCCCTTTGTCTCCACCCTTCGGTAGCATCTATCATAAAAAGAATAACATCGGCTTCTTCTAAGGATTGCTTTGCAATTTCTACCATTGAACGACCCAAAATATCCGACTTTTTAGGTTCGTATATTCCCGGGGTATCCAGAAAGATTATTTGGGCTTTATCAGGTATATTTTTGACTCCCAGTATTCTCATCCTCGTAGTACCGGCTTTGGGAGAGATAATGGATACCTTAGTACCCAATATGTTGTTAAGGAGTGTAGATTTTCCCACGTTAGGTTTACCGACTATAGCAACATATCCTACTTTCATAACCAATAAAACCTCCAAACATTATACTAAGATTATCTAATAACATAAATTTAAGATTTTCGGGAAATTTTCAATTATTTTTTTATCCGTCCCAGTTTTTCGGAAAGCTTAAGAGCTCCCTCTTTTAAAATATCTTTGACCCAGCTAAGTAAATCTTCCTTTTTCATTCTGTAGGAGGGTGCTACTACTGTAATGGTATATTTCACATTTCCAGCGTAATCGTGCACCGGAACAGCAGAACTTACAACTTCTTCCTCATACTCTTCGAGGTTCGTAGCGTATCCCTCTTTCTTTATTTTTTCAAGTTCATCCATGAGTTCGTGAGGAAATTTAGTGTTGGGAGTATGTTTTATCCACTTAATTGTTCTGAAGTAATCTTCGAGTTCTCTTTTGTCAAAGTGAGCCAGGTATATTTTCCCAGATGCAGAGGCGTAAAGGGGCAGGACTCTTCCATATCTCGATAAAATTTTTACATTTCTGTCAACTTCACTCCTTTCTATATAAAGAACTTCATAGGCCACGCGAGTTGTTAGATATACGTTCTCTCTTACTTTTCTTGCGATTTCATCAAGTATAGGTTTTGAAACCTTTTTTATATCAAGGTGGTTTAGATAAGCCATACCCAGCTCAAAATTCTTAATACCAAGTCTATAAAGGTTGTTTTCCTCATCGTAGGAAATCCATTCTTTTTCGTGGAGAAAGTTTAAGAGCTTCTGAAGTTTTGGTTTGCTTATTCGGAGTTCTTCTTGTAGCTTTTCAATTGTATGAGGTTTTTTCTCAAGGAGAAATAAAATATCCAACGCCAAATGGACGTTTTGAATTACATAAATATCTTTGTGGCTATGTTCCATAGTTATGTATGTTAAAACGAAATTTCTATAAAATTATTTTGAATAATGAATCAGTTTAACGCTTTTTTAGAAATAGTGTTAAAATTCACAGATTTAAAGTGGGGCCAGGTTAGAGAGGATTTGATATCAAAAAGTATTAAAGTCTTGAGGAAATATCGCGAGGGAAAATCTCCCGACGAGCTTAAGAATTCAAAGTTAATTCAAGGAATTGAAGATTTTTACGAAAGACTTTACGAAATCTACAAATCTGACCCGGATAACGTGGAAAAGTTAACTCAAGCTCTGGGTTCATTTATTAAAGCTCCCGTTCCGTGTAAGCTGAAAATTATAGGTATTTTCGAATCTTTACTTAAGTAATTGATATAAGTTCCTTAAATCATCTAAACTTTTGTTAAAATCAACTTTTTCTTCAGGTTTTTGCTTGAAAAACCTTTCCACACTTTCAAGATTTTTTATAACTTTATCAACCATAGGGTTAGAACCTTCCTTATAAAGCCCAATTCTTACCAGTTCCTCTACATCTTCGAACTTGCTCAAAACTTCTTTTACATAGTTGGCCATATTCATGTGCTCTTCACTTACAAGTTTCGGCATGAGACGGGAGAGACTCTTTATAGGGTCTATTGCCGGGAATATTCCCCTGTTGGCTCTGTTCCTTGAAAGGATTATATGCCCATCTAAAACACCCATAAGGGAATCGGCCACAGGGTCTAAAGATATTTCATCACCTTCGACGAGAACACTGAATACTCCAGTAATACTTCCCTTTCTGAAGACTCCGCAACTTTCGGTAATCTTTGCCATAAGTTGAAATACCGAAGGAGTGAATCCTTTTAATGTAGGTGGTTCTCCCACGGCAAGACCTATTTCCCTCTGGGCAAGTGCCAACCTTGTTATAGAATCCATTAAAAGTAGTACATTTTTCCCTCTCTCTGCAAAGTAATGGGCATGAACTATAGCACTTATAGCTCCCTTTACTTTTAATATCGGAGATTGGTCTGCAGTAGAAACCACTACGACACTCCTCTTTAGTCCTTCCTCACCCAACACATCTTCTATAAATTCCTTTACTTCCCTTCCTCTTTCTCCTATCAATGCCAAAACTACCACATCGGCTTTAGAGTGTCTCGTTATCATGCCAAGAAGGGTACTTTTACCTACTCCTGCACCGGCAAATATACCTATTTTTTGTCCTACACCTACTGTAAAAAGAGCGTTTATACTTCTTACTCCTGTATCCAATACTTCCTTAATTCTTTCCCTGTACAGAGGATTTATTTCCGGAAGTTCAATTTGTCTTTCTTCGAGGTATTTTTGAGGCTTTCCGTCGAGAGGATTACCGAAAGGGTCTACCACTTTCCCGATGAGTTCTTCCCCTACGTAAGTGGATACAAGGTCTCTTTTCAGAATAACTTTATCCCCTTTTTTTATTCCTCCGAGATTCCCATAAGGCATTATCAAAACATTATTTGCGCTAAAACCTACTACTTCCCCTTTTATTCTTCTGCTACCAGTCATTATTTCTACTTCATTTCCTATATTTGCAAAGGGAAGTATAGCTTCCAAGAATATACCTCTAGCTGTAAGAACTTGACCGGTTATACTAATGCCCCTTAAAGACATTACCGAATACCTTTTCAAATACCAATCTTGCAAAATCCTTAGGATTTCTTTCCACGGTAAAATGGTCCCCCTTTATTTTAAAAGCCCCCCTCTCTATGCTTTCGTCTTCAAAAACCTGCAAATTAATCCCTTCAGCTTTGAGACCTTCTTTAAGCATTTTTATATCGTCAATAAGAAACTTCAAATCCTCCGGATTTATGTATATTTTGAGATTTTCCCTGAAGCTTACAAGCTCTTCAAGCATTTTCTTTAAATCTTCTTTCATAATTCTTCCTTGCGGAATTGCATAAGTAAACTCCGAAAGAGCCTTTTCCAAGAAACTGTGAAGTTTCTCAGCAAATATTTCCAAACTGTTATCCAAGTGTTCTTTCAGAAGCTCTTTAAGTTTTAACTCAAATTGCTTTTGTTTCCTCAGTAACTCTATCTGCTCTTGCAACTCTTTTATCCTTAGGTCTTTAGTTTGATTTTCTTTTTTAAGAAGTTTTACTTCTTCTTCAAGTTCTTTTATACGTTCCTTTGCTTCCTGAACTTTTTTTTGAAGAATTACCTTGTCAGCCAAAAACTTTTTTACAATTTCTTCAAAGTCCACATTTGTTTGCCCACTCTCCCTTTTATAGTTTTCTTGGAAGGCTTCATAAAGAGGTTTAAAGTTTTTATCTCCCACAGTATAAATAATAGAATTATGATGCAGTGTTTTCTATCATTTTTAAGCGGTTTTGTTTTGGGCTTTTTACTTGCCATTGCTCTTATAGTGGGAATTACTTTGATTCCCGTAGTTCTTCTGGTTGTCCTATTGTTCATAGGTTATGTCTATTATAAATGGAGAAAAGAAAGGAAAAAACAAGAAGAATTACTTAGAAAGTATTTTGATTTTTACGAAGAATAGTAATATTTATTAACTTATGAAATTTAGAAAAGGAGAAGTAATACTTGCTCCTATGGCTTCTTACACCCACTCTGCCTTTCGTAGACTGTGCAGAGCATTAGGAGCTGACAGAACCTATACGGAGCTAATCAGTGCAGTCGGAATTCTAAGAAACGGAATTCCTATAAAGTACGCCTACTTTACGGAAGAAGAACGCCCAATTCACATACAGATATTCGGTTCCAATCCTGAGGAAATAGCAAAAGCAAGCCAAGTGGTAGCAGAACAGCTAAAACCCGATTTTATAGATATAAACTTCGGTTGCAGTGTTCCCAAAGTACTTAGAAATAAGGCCGCAGGATATATGCTAAAGTGTCCTTCTCTTATGGGAGAAGTAGTCAGAGAAACGGTGGAAACTCTTAGACCATACAATATTCCGGTATCTGCAAAAATAAGACTCGGATTCGAAGAAGACCATGTGGAAGAAATTGTTGAGGAACTACAAAAGGGCGGTGTTTCTCTTATAGCCATTCATGCAAGAACTGCAAAGCAAGGGTTTAGCGGAAAAGCTTTATGGCATAGAATAAAAGATGCAAAAAGAGTCGCAAGTGTTCCTATAATAGGCAGCGGAGATGTAAAGAACTGGAGAGATATAGAGGCTATGTTTGAAGAGACAGATTGTGACGGTGTAATGGTAGGAAGGGCTGCACTCTCTAATCCATGGATTTTTAAGGAATTTAAGGAAAAAAGGGATATAAAAGTGGGTTTGAAGGAAAGAATGGAATTTATCCTCAAAGAACTTTCCATGATGACCGAGTATATGTCCAAAGAAAAGGCTTGTGCAGAAATAAAATCCCAAATTGTTCAGATTCTAAAGGGTTTGCCCAAGGCCAGAGAATTAAAAAGTTATATAGTAAGGGCTCAGGACTGTACTGACTTAATAAAAAGAATAGAAGAAGCGATAGAAAGAGACAGGGAACTACTTTATACCTAATGTGGTCCCACAATGGACTGTTCAATCTACGTTCTTATATCCAACAGAACCACATCCCCACAAAGCTCAAGACACCATCTTTTCCACCTCCCGGTTAGTGAATATTTATTTGTTATTATATAACGAAATAATAATATTCGAAGATATTGATTATTTGTTCCTTGAAAATAATGCCCGTAAAAGCACCTAAAGACAGGAAAGGACCAAAGGGAATGGCAAAATTGAAACTTCTATGTTTGATTATCAAAGGAATAACATAAATGAGTCCGAAAAAACTCCCTAAGAAAAGTGAGGCGAAAACCCCATAAATACCAGAAACTCCGCCTATGAATCCGAGAAGTATTACATCTCCCAAACCTATACCTTCAATCTTTTTCACCTTAACGTAATAGAGGTATATCAATAGTGGTGTTCCGAGTCCTACAATGGTTCCCATAAAACTTTCTTTTACGGTTATAGTTTCTCTGAAAGGTGCAACTAAAAGGGAAAGTATTAATCCGCCGATATTTATCTGGGGAGGAATTATAAAGTAAAACCAGTCTATTAATGACATAACCATAAGGGCAGAAAAAAAGAAGTAGTAAACCACAGCATCTATACTAAATCCCCACTTGTAATAAGAAAGAACTGCCAAAAGTCCAGATGTAAACTCCACAAGAGGATAGCGTATTGATATCTTCTCACCACAGTATCTACACCTTCCTTTTAAAACTAAATAAGAGATAAGGGGTATATTGTCATACCACTTTATAGGCTTCCTGCAATGAGGACAGTGAGAGGAAGGAAAGATTATAGAAATATTACGTGGAAGCCTATATATGAGTACGTTGTAAAAACTCCCTAAAATTGTTCCAAGAATGAACAACAGGAGGTATAAAAAGCACTCGTTCAAGTTGTAATCACCTCTTTTCTTTTGAACAGTTTAACTATATCCAGAACGAAAGCCGAAGCTACAAATACGGACGAATAAGTTCCTACAATCACACCAACAACAAAAGCAAACATTATATTGGAAAGCCCATGGCCGCCTAAAATAAACAAGGTTAAGGCAGTAACCAGAGTAGTAAGAGATGTCATTATGGTTCTTGAAAGAGTTTGATTTATCGATAGATTCATTATCTCCTCTAATGAAAATCCCTTTTTCTTCCTTAAGTTCTCCCTTATTCTGTCAAAAATAACTACAGTATCCGCAACGGAATAACCAGCTACAATAAGAATTGCGGATACCACTTCAAGATTCACTTCCCTGTAGGTGATAGAATAGGCTCCAAGAACTGTAAGAACGTCGTGGGTAAGCGCGAGAATTGCTCCCAAACCCCATAGGGGTTGAAACCTCACACCTAAGTAAATCAGTATTCCTGCGAGGGCAGTCAAAATTGCAAAGACCGCTTTTCTGCGTAGTTCCTCACTTACAACTCCGCTTATCTTTTCCCTACGAATTGAGTCGTACTTTCCAAACTTTTTAAAAATCTCCTCTAGCTTTTCGACCTGCTCACCGGTTTTTACCTTAACTATGAATGTTCCCTCTTTAGTCTCTTGCAAAACAAATCCCTTAATACCTTTTTCCTTTATAGTTTTCCTAAGCTCAGAAATTTCTACCGCTTTTTCAAATTTGACTTCGTATAGTGTTCCCCCTGTAAAATCGAGCCCTAAGTTTAACCCTCTGAATATTAGAGACAACAAGCTCGCAAGAATAATTAAAGCGGAAAGCCCGTAGGCTATATTTCTGTATTGAAGAAACTTAAACCTTCTCATAGGTATTTACACCCTGTAGATATCAAACCATAATTTCCACCCCTCTTTCTATAGAGAATCTTCAACTTACCATCTGCTATATCAACAAATGGGATAAAGTAGGCGTGCTGGTCTTCCAGCTGAGCTTTAGCATCTTCTACACTCATAGGTTTATCGACTACTAGGTCTTCTTCCACAATTTCAGGTTTCTCCTTTTCTTCAGGGGAAAACTCCATTTCGTGGAGTTTTTCTTTAAACTTTCTCGCTTCTCTAATCCATTCGTGTCTTCTCTCTTTAAGTTTTACTAGCTGTTTTTCCAGTTCGTCCAGAGCCTTATCGATTGCAGTAAATACATCGGTATCTTCTTCCCAGGCGTGAATTGCCCCATGAGGAACATTCTTCAAATAGAGATGTAAGTCTACTCTGTAAAAGGTGGGAAAACTGCTTCCTCCGTAATCTCTTTGCCTTGTACGGGTAGATGATATAGCTACAATTGCCTCAACCTCATCCTCCCCCACTTCTTTCAGATACCTTTTAAAGCGGTTAAGCTTACTTTCGATCATAGCCTTCATAGCTTCGCTTATGTGAATATCAACACCTCTGTATTCGATGTTCATTTGCTACCCTCCGTAATTTTATATTCTTTCCAAACTCTATTATCAACTATTACCTTAACCTTTTCAACGTCCTTTTCTACACGTATCTTATCCTTTACTATCACCTGAGGGCAGATTTTTCCTCTTTCCCTTTCCAGATATACCATAACCACATTACCCTTCCTCTTTACCTCCCTTACAAAATGACACGGGGTTGGCCTTTCAATGTTTACAGCTTTCAAAGGTCCGGAACAAGCCATGATGCTACTTAAGAAAAGCAAATTAAGGTTATTCATATCTAAAGAGTTTAGCTTGATTTTTTCTTAATTAGTTCCTTTATTTCAGCGAGCAGTAAACTATCGACTCTGTAGTTTTTTCCCTCAATTTCTTTCACAGGAACAACTTCCACTATAGAGTTTAAGATGAAAACGTAATCCGCAGAGTAAAGTAAATTACAATTGATTCTTTCTTCCGAAACATTTAAATCTTCTAGGATTATATCTATTGTTGTTCCCCATAAAAGTCCGCTTTCTCTTGCAGGAGTGATAAACTTTCTACCTTTGTAGATTAAGATATTGGCAGAGGATGTTTCAGTAATTAAATCCTTCTCATTTAACACTATCCCGTCAAAAAAACCTCTTTTTTTTGCTTTTCTCTTTACCAGAACATTAAACAGGTAATTAGTAGTTTTATGATAAAAAATAGGATTTTTTGAATGTCTTCTCATATCGGATATACATAATTTCACACTTTTAGGTATTTTCGGAAGAGGTTTTACAATTACATCGATTTTGTAAGAGTTAGGAAAATCACCGTAGTAATCACTTCCCGAATAGAGGAGTAAAAACTTTACATAAAGATTTTTATTATTCCCAGTAGCTTCAACAATTTTATTGAGAAATTCTTCATACGATGGATATGGATAACCGAAAAACTCCGCTGACTGCTTTAAACGTTGGTAATGTTTGGTTAATTTGAGATTCTCTCCTAGCCACTTTATAGTTTCAAAAAGACCTTCTCCGTAGTATAAAGCTCGAGCTATCATTTCAAATCCTTATCCATGTATATACGGGAAGGAACTACTCCCTTTTGTCCTTTATACTTACCCGAATACACCTTTTCGGGTTTTTTGTCTAATTTTGCAAATACGAGTTGACATATTCTCATGCCTTTGTAAAGTCTTATTGGACAGTTATTGGCATTGAAAAGCTCCAAAGTAATTTGCCCTTCGAAACCTGCATCCACCCAACCTGCGTTTTCTATAAAAAGTCCCAGTCTTCCGAGGGACGACCTTCCTTCCACGAAAGCGGTAATATAATTCGGCAATTTTATATACTCCAGCGTAGTCGCAAGGAGAAATTCCTTAGGTTTTATCTCAAAGTATTCTCTGAACTCAACTACTTTTACACCTTTTAGTTCCTTTTTTACGTCTATACACCCTACATTTTCATAAACAGCTATTTGATTTCCCAGTCTCAGGTCTAAAGAAGAACACTGAACGTGGGAAGGTTCATAAGGTTCTACTATTAGCTCTCCCTTTTCTATTAATTCCTTAATGGTTCTGTCGGATAGAATCATATTAATTCAATATTATGAGAGTGAAATTCAGGATAGGAATATATAAACAAGGGAAAAAACAACGGAAAAAAGATTTTCAAGGGCTTTCGGACCCACTATTTATAGGTATGAGGTATATTACGGAGTTCAAGTACCTTGAAGCAACAAAGTGGTTATTTTTAGCAGAGGATTCTTATGAAAAGTATCTACTGCTCGGACTTATAAATGAAGCTTTAGGTCAAGAGGAACAATCAAGAGAATTTTTGGAAGTTGCCAATAAATACGAGAGAAAGACAGATTACGAGTTCTTTAAGGAAATTCCGGAGAAGAATTTAGTTATGAAGGTTTGAAGAAATCTCGAAACCGTATTTTTGCAAAATATCCGCTGCAAATTTACTTTTTAAAAATTCTATAAATTGTTCGGAAGCTTCCTTTTCTTTACCGTTTTGGGTTATTATCGCAATATTTTTTATCTCAGGATAGAGACTCTTATCAACCATTATGAATTTTCCCTTACCGTAGGGAATGACGAGTGAAAGGGCTACCACACCTATATCTGCACCTCCACTAACTACATACTGGAAAGCTTGAGAAACGTTCGAACCGTAAACGAGTTTCGGTAAAACTTCTCCGTATATTCCTGTTTTTTTTAAAAACTCCACAGCTGCTTTTCCGTAAGGAGCATACTTAGGATTAGCAATAGCGATTTTTTCAACTTCCGGTGAAAGTAAAATTTTATAGTTCTTTAGCTCTATATCCTTAAGCGTAAATATAACAAGTTTTCCTCTAGAAAATACCGTGTAAGTACTTTTTAAAGCTTTCCCTTCAGCCATTAGCTTTTTTGGGTAAAGCTCATTGGCGGAGATAAAAATATCGTAAGGTGCTCCGTTTTTTATCTGAATATAGAAATGTCCCGAAGCACCGTAAGATACTAAGACTTTGTGCTTGTATCTTTTTTCAAATTCTTTGACTATTTCTGAAAGTGCAAAACGAAAACTCGAAGCCGCGGCTATCCTCAGAACATCTGCAAAACTGAAGTTCAAAAGGAATATAAGAATTAATAAAAGTCTCACAGCAGACCTTCCTCTCTAAAAGAGTAATACCCTTCCTCTGAAACTATTATATGGTCTAAGAGGTCAAAGCCCAATAGCTCACAGGCTTTCTTTAATCTCTCTGTAAAGTTCACATCGTCGTTGGAAGGATACGGCTGTCCTCGGGGATGGTTGTGGGCAATTATTATTCCATTAGCGGAAAACTTTACAGCTTTAAAAAGTATATCTTTCGGCTCAGAGATTACCGTGTTTGCATTCCCTATAGCAACAACTTCATAGTCAACTAGTCTATTACTCAAGTCAAGGTACAGAGCTATAAGGCTTTCTTTTCTTTCGTTAAATTTATCTCTTAAAAATTCAAGTGCTTCTTTTGGGTTTCTTATAAATACTCCCCTTTTCCCCTTGCTAATCCTTTTAGAAATCTCGATTAGGGCTTTAATCTGTAGAGCCTTTACCAGTCCGAGACCCTTTATTTTTAAAAGCTCCTCAACACTCAACTTTTCAAGATTATCCCATCCCATATTGATGAGCTCCTTAGCTATTTTCAATACATCCTGTCCTTTTGTTCCGGAGCCTAAGATAACCGCTAAAAGTTCTTCATCCGATAGATATTGAGGTCCCAACTTTTTTAGTTTTTCCCTCGGTCTGAGTTCTTTGGGAATTTCTTTGAGGGAGCGATAAGAATAGCTTATTCTATCCCCAGTTTGTTCCATATTTCATCAATCCTTTTTTTCACTTCCGGAGACATTTCAATTACTTCGGGCCACTCCCTTGTATACCCTTCCTCTTTCCATTTAGTTGTGGCGTCAATAATCATTTTACCACCAAAACCCACTTCGTTTGTAGCATGGTCTAGAACATCTATTGGACCTTTCAAAATTAAAACATCCCTTTGAGGGTCAACGTTATTTCCCCACGCCCAAAGAACTTCACCTAAATCCTGAACGTTCACCCATTCGTCAAATACAACTATGTGTTTCTCTAAGGACATAAGCCCGAGACCTAGAAGTGCATAAGCTACTTTGAAAGCGTGTCCGGGATAGCGTTTTTTTATAGAAACAAAACAGAAGTTATGAAAACACCCTTCTGCGGGAAGGTGGTAATCAACTATCTCGGGAAGATTGAACTTTATAAGTGGTAAAAATATCCTCTCTGTTGCCCAACCCAGGTATTTGTCCTCTTGGGGAGGTCTTCCGACTATTGTAGTGAGGTAAACCGGGTCTTTTCTCATAACTATAGCCGTAACGTGCATCATAGGGTACTTATCAACAGGTGTGTAAAAACCTGTATGGTCTCCGAAAGGACCTTCATCTACGAGAGGCTCTTCCGGGTCTACATACCCTTCTATAACGATTTCAGCGTTCGCCGGATACTCTAAGTCAACCGTAATCCCTTTAACAAGTTCCACAGGTCTTTCCATTATTATACCTGCGAATAGATATTCATCCACTTCGGGAGGAAGCGGTGCGGATGCCACATATGGGAGCGGCGGTTCTCCCCCTATAGCTATGGCAACCTCTAACTTTTTCCCAAGCCTTTTTGCCTTCCAGTAATGATGATTTCCATCCTTATGAATTTGCCAGTGCATAGCGAGCTTATCTTTGTCCAGCACTTGGAGTCTATAAAGACCTACATTTCTTATACCGCTTTCCGGGTCTTTGGTTATTACTTGGCCAAAAGTAATAAACCTTCCTCCGTCTTTCGGCCAACATTTTAAAATAGGTAAATCGTCTAAGTTTATATTCCCCTCTATTATTTCTTCGTGTACTTTTGCCTTCTTTACCAACTTCGGAATAGCATCGTTTAGCTTTTTTAACTCGGGCAACTTTTTGAGCTTTTCCAAAAAGGTTTTAGGCACCTCTGGTCTGAGGATTCTATATAATTTCCACCCTATATCTTCAAGGTTTTCGTAGCCCAAAGCCTTCTTAATTCTACTCTCAGAACCGTATAGATTAGTGAGAACAGGGATGTTATACCCTTTTGGGTTTTCAAATAAAAGGGCTTTACCTCCTCCCGGCATCTTACAAACCCTGTCGGTAATTTCTGTGATTTCCAGTATAGGTGAGATAGGTTCTCTTATCCTGACAAGCTCTCCTTGAGATTCCAAGTCCTTCACGAACTCTTGTATGTCTCTATATTTGTAGCCCATTCTTTTTATAATATTTGGTTTATGGAAGAAATAAGACTAAAAAAACTTCAAGAGCTGAGGGAAAAAGGAATAAATCCGTATCCGTACAGATTCGAAATTTCAGACTTTATAGGAAATATAAGAAAACAGTATGAGGAGGAACCTCCAGAAAACTATAAGGTAAAAGTCTCGGGAATAGCCAAGAGGGTTTCCAGAACTGAAAATGGGTTCATGGTAAGAATAGCGGATGAAAATGGAGTAGAAATCTTGGTTTTCACAAGGGAAGAAAATCTAAAACCAAAAGAAAGATATACATTCGAAGGTTTATTAAAAAGAGTTGAAGGAAAACTGAGTGTAGTTGATGCAGTTCTGACCGATGAACCCGGAGAAGACATAAAGAAAATAAAAGACCAATTTGACTACGACCCGAACTTTAGACCTATTTCCCTTGCTGGAAGACTTGTATCAATGAGGACAATGGGAAAAGCTATCTTCGGTCATATCCAAGACCTTACGGGAAAAATACAGATATACCTAAAGAAAGATATAGTAGGAGAAGACAAGTTAAAATTTTTCAACGATAACATAGATGTAGGAGACATTATCGGAGTGAGAGGTAAGCTTTTTAGAACTAATACCGGAGAGCTTACCATTGAAGTGGAAGAATTTGAACTACTTTCTAAATCCCTTCATCCCCTTCCAGAAAAGTGGCACGGCCTCAAAGATGTTGAAGTAAGGTATAGACAAAGGTATCTTGACCTAATAGCTAACCCGGAAGTAAGAAGAATCTTTATGCTAAGAACTAAACTCATAATGGAGATGAGAAAATTCTTTGAAATGCATGGATTTATTGAGGTTGAAACTCCGATACTTCAGCCTATAGCAAGCGGAGCAAACGCTAAACCTTTTGTAACCTATCACAATTTTCTTGAAACTGAACTTTATTTGAGAATAGCTCCCGAGCTTTACTTGAAAAGACTTATAGTAGGAGGTTTTCCCAGGGTTTACGAAATAGGAAAGAACTTCAGGAATGAAGGTGTAGATAGAACCCACAACCCCGAATTTACAATGGTAGAGTTTTACGCAGCTTATTGGGATTATTTTGACCTTATGAAGTTCACAGAAGATATGTTTGTCTATCTTCTTGAAAAGACTCTTGGAACACTAAAGGTTAAATACGGAGAATGGAAACTGGATTTCACTCCTCCTTTTAGAAAGGTTAAATACTTTGATATCCTTAAGGAAAAAACGGGTAAAGATAAAGACTTTTTCCTGAAAGATGTAGAAGGACTCCGTAAATTAGCAAAAGAACTGGATATTCCCGATGTAGATAAAATGACCCATGCTAAACTCCTTGACAAGGTTTTTGAAAGAGTTGCAGAAGAAGAACTAATTCAGCCGACTTTTATTATAGATTTTCCAAAGCTTCTTTCCCCGCTGGCCAAAACCCACAGGGAAGATCCAGACCTAGTTGAACGTTTTGAGCTATTCGTCGCAAGATATGAAGTTGCAAACGCTTATACAGAACTCAATGACCCCATAGACCAAAGGGAGAGATTTGAAGAGCAACTCAAAGAAAAGCAAATGGGAGACGAAGAAGCGATGGAAATGGATGAAGATTTTATAAGAGCTTTAGAATATGGAATGCCCCCCACAGGTGGAGAAGGAATAGGAATAGACAGGTTGGTTATGATACTTGCAAACACTGATTCCATAAGGGAAGTTATTCTCTTTCCTCAATTGAAACCTGAGAAGAAGGGACTCAACCGCAGCTCAACAGCTCGGTGATTAAAATTAAAATTAATTTTATGGAAGATATTATTAAAAAAATCCTTATTTTCATAAGTACGGAAATTCTGGCATTCATAATAGCCATAATAGTCGGCTTTCCTTTGCTCGTTTTAATTATATTCATCTCAAACTGGATTTATAAGAAATTTGCAAAACGCTTTGAAGAGGAAATTAAAAAGAAATATCAACAGGATGAGTAATTAAGTTGTACTCCCTTAAAATTTCATAAACCTTTACTATTGGCAGTCCCATAACGGTGTAAAAGCTTCCGTGGATTTTTTCGACAATAGTAGCTCCGAATCCCTGAACTCCGTAAGCTCCAGCTTTGTCCATAGGTTCCCCCGTCTTTATATAGTTCATAATTTCTTCATCGTTGAGGTTTCTGAATTTAACCTTTGCAACATCGTGTAGTACGACTTTTCTAAAGGGAGTAAGTATTGCCACTGCGGTAACAACTTTATGCCATCTTCCCGACAGTTTCCTGAGAATGGCAAAAGCTTCTTCCTCACTTCCCGGCTTTCCTATAATCTCCTTACCGAGGAAAACAAGGGTGTCTGCTCCGATTACCACAGAATCTCTGTTTTGCTTCCATACAGCCAGAGCTTTTTCCTTTGCTAATTTTCTTGCCGTGAGAATAGGTTTCCCTTCTATTTTTTCTTCCCTTATTTTTGCAGGGATTATTTCAAACTTTAATCGGAGTAATGAAAGAATTTCGATGCGACGAGGAGAAGAAGATGCAAGAATTATCTTCATTCCTCTAATTTCTTAAATGCAAGTGTTGCATTAGTGCCCCCGAAACCAAAGGCATTGGAAAGAGCAACTTTTACTGGACACTCAACCGCCTTGTTAGGAACGTAATCCAAATCACACTCGGGGTCCGGATTTTCGAGGTTTATAGTAGGAGGTATGATTCCCGTTTCAATGGTCTTTACAGTAGCTACAGCTTCTACCGCTGCGGCAGCTCCGAGAAGGTGTCCTATCATGGATTTATTTGAGGAAATTTTTAACCTATAGGCATGTTCACCGAACAGCTTCTTAATAGCCATGGTTTCCGTTTTATCGTTAAGAGGTGTAGACGTTCCGTGGGCGTTTATATAGTCAACTTCTTCAGGTTTTATATTTCCATCTTCTAAAGCCAGTTTCATACACTCGTAAGCCCCTTCCCCACATTCATGAGGAGAAGTTATATGATAAGCATCGTCTGTAGCTCCGTATCCAACAAGTTCTGCGTATATTTTTGCTCCCCTTGCTTTAGCTCTTTCATATTCTTCAAGAATAAGTATTCCTGCACCTTCTCCCATTACAAACCCATCTCTATCTCTGTCAAAAGGTCTTGAAGCTTTTGGAGGTTCATCGTTTCTCATAGAAAGAGCTTTCATAGAAGCAAATCCTGCAACTCCTAAAGGCGTAATTGCTGCTTCCGTTCCCCCTGCAATTGCTATATCTATATCTCCCTTCTGTATAAGTCTGAAAGCGTCCCCTATGGCGTGATTCCCGGTAGCACACGCGGAGGTAACACAGTAATTGGGTCCCTTAAAGCCCCATCTAATTGCTACCAGACCGGCAGCCATATTGGATATTCCATAGGGAATAAAAAACGGAGATACTCTTCTGGCTCCCTTTTCCCTGAGAATTAGAGTTTGGTCTTCTATGTCTTTCAATCCACCTATTCCCGTACCTATAATTACCCCTACTTTGTATGGGTCGTATTTGCTTTCAAGCAGTCCGCTGTCTTCGAGAGCTTCTTTTACCGCGGCTATGGCAAATTGAACAAACCGAGAGGCCTTTCTGGCCTCCTTTTTATCCATAAATTCTTCTGGATTAAATTCCTTTACCTCCGCTGCAATCTTTACTGGAATACCATACTCATCGGGATTAAAACTCTTTATGTAGTCTATTCCGCTTACACCTTTTACTAGATTTTCCCAGAATTTATTTACACCGGTACCTATAGGAGTTACTACACCTATTCCAGTAATTACTACTCTTCTTCTCATCCTCCTACCTTTTCTTTAAGGTATGCTATTACATCCCCAACGGTCTGTATCTTTTCAGCATCCTCGTCGGGAATTTCTATCCCGAACTCTTCTTCAAAAGCCATAATAAGTTCAACTACATCCAAGGAATCTGCTCCCAAGTCTTCAACGAATTTAGCTTCGGGAGTTATTTTTTCTTTTTCAACTCCTAATTGTTCTGCAATAATTTCCTTAACCCTATCCTCCAAGCTCATTGCATACCTCCTTTAAAACATTCCTCCATTTACATGAATTGTTTCACCGGTTATATAACTCGCCAAATCGGAACACAAAAATAAAACTACGTTAGCAACCTCTTCAGGACTCCCGAATCTTCCTAAAGGTATCTGTTCCTTATACTTCTGTTTGATATCTTCTGACAAAACCGCCGTCATGTCAGTTTCTATGAAACCGGGAGCCACAGCGTTTACCAAAATATTTCTGGAAGCGAGTTCCTTTGCGAGAGACTTTGTAAATCCTATGAGACCGGCTTTTGTGGTCGAGTAATTTACTTGTCCTATATTTCCCGTAAAACCCACAACTGAAGATATGTTTATTATCCTACCCCACCTCTGTTTAATCATCTTTTTTATTGCATTCTGAGTTACTATAAATGTGCCGGTTAAATTTACTTTTAATACCTTCTCCCAGTCCTGAAGATTCATCCTGAGAAAGAGTTTGTCTTTTGTTATTCCCGCGTTATTTACGAGAATATCTATACCTTTAAATTCGGAGTAAATTTCTTTAAAGGCTTTGTTTATACTTTCTTCTTCCAAAAGATTCATCTCCACACCGAGGGTTTTTACGGAATACTTTTGAGATATTTCTTCTGCTACCGCTTTAGCCCTTTCCCCCGATGTTCCAGTTATTATTACGAAACTCCCGGCGGACGCCAACTTTTCCGCTATAGCTTTACCTATTCCTCGTGTTGAACCGGTTACCAGGGATACTTTTCCATCAAGGTGTATTTCCATTATGAGTCTGTAATTATAGCAAATTTTTAATTAGATTGCTATATTCTTTTAAAAGGATATGATTTTTATAGTTCTGCTCACAATTTTTTTAGCTTCTTGTTCTACAAAAGTTGAAGAAAAGAAAAAATATACACATGAGTTTCCTAAAATCTATGAAGTGCCAAAACCCTCAAGAGGAAGCCTTTATACCGTGCCTCAAAACGCATACCTATATGGTTCGGTAAGGGCTTCACAGGTAGGTGATGTTATTTACGTTAAAGTGGTAGAAAGTATAAACGCTATAGAAAGTGTTTCCTCAAACATAGGAAGAAGGGCTTCTTTTACTAACGCCATAACCGCCTTTTT
>DQVZ01000190.1 GCA_015661465.1 Aquifex aeolicus | reverse complement strand
GGATTAAAAGCTCTTTCTTGTCCTATAGTTGTCTCGTCGTAATGCCCGCATATAACGAGTGTATCCTCGGGAAGTTCGGTTAAAACTCTCTTTACTGATTTTTTTAGTTCTTCAAGGTTGCCTCCGGGTAAGTCCCATCTTCCTACACTTCCTTTAAACAGCAAGTCTCCCGCTATAAGAACTTTATTTTCCTCATTGTAGAGACAGCAAAGACCGGGTGTATGTCCTGGTGTATGCAAAACTTTAAACTTTATGTTCCCTACCTTTATCTCATCTCCTTCCTTTATCGGTACGTCCGGCTGTGGACAGGGTGACGCACCTATATAAGTCGCAAAACCGCTCCATATTTCGTCGTTTATCAAAAAATTATCAAGAGGATTCATATAAAAAGGAACATCAAAGATTTCCTTTAGCTTTCCCACTTGTCCAACGTGGTCTATATGGCCGTGAGTGGCTATTATGCCTACAACCTTAAAATCATTTAAGTTTCCCAAAATCTTTTCAACTTCCGCCCCCGGGTCTATTATTACAGCTTCCCCCGAAGTTGGGTCGGCTACCACAGAGCAATTTACCGCTATAGGTCCTACTGGAATTACTTTAATTATCACCGAACTCACCCTCAAGCTCCTTTCTGTAAATTCTCCACCTTTCAGGTATAAGATTTGTCCCGCATCCGAGCGAAGAGGTGTCGTATATCTTTATAGCACCGGGATTTTGAGAATCATCTACAAAGATAAATACCGTGTATCGGGTAAGCGTACTCATCTCCTCCTTCCATTTCCTTACCTGCTGAATGAGCTCTTTAAATTTATTTTTAGCCTCTTCTGAAGAGAGTAGCTCTTTTATTCCCTCCTTTAAATCCTGAAATACCCATTCACCCTCCTTTATGTTCTCCGCAATTTCTTCCGCCCTGTCCTCGGAAGGTATACCATACAACCGCATCTTATACCTCTCCCTTGTTTATCATATTAGCCACATCTTTAGCAAAGTAGGTTATTATCATATCCGCTCCCGCCCTCTTTATAGATAGAAGTGTTTCCCACATAACTCTTTTTTCATCTACCCATCCTAATCTGCCGGCAGCTTTTATTAAGGAATACTCACCGCTTACATTGTAGGCACATACAGGAACAAGGACGTTTTCTTTTACCTTTGAAATTATATCTAAGTAAGCCAGTGCAGGTTTTATCATGACTATATCCGCTCCCTCTTCAATATCCATAAGAACTTCTTTCAAAGCCTCCCTTGAATTTGCAGGGTCCATCTGATAACTTCTTCTGTCTCCAAATGCGGGAGCACTTTCTGCCGCATCCCGAAAAGGTCCGTAGAAGGCAGAAGCAAATTTTGCCGAATACGCCATTATAGGTATATGTTTAAAACCTGCTTCATCCAGGGCTTCCCTTATAGCCTTTACCATTCCGTCCATCATTCCCGAGGGGGCAACCATATCCGCACCACTCTCAGCGTGGGAAACAACCTGCTTCTTAAGATTTTCAAGGGTAAGGTCATTGTCCACATCGTGGTCGTGAATAACTCCGCAATGCCCATGAGAAGTGTATTCACAAAAGCATACATCCGTAATCACATATATATCAGGAACTTCCGATTTTATTTTCCTTAGAGCCTTTTGAATTATACCTTCTTCACTCCAGGTATCAGAACCTACTTCGTCTTTGTTTTCAGGTATACCAAATAGAATTACTGCCGGAATTCCTAAATCCCTTACCTCTTTTACCGCATCAACAACCTTATCTACCGAATACCTGTAAACTCCCGGCATGGAAGGTACTTCTTCAACTATATTTTCTCCGTATCTGACGAATATAGGATATATCAAGTCTTCGAGAGTGATACGGGTTTCCCTAACGAGCCTGCGTATGTTTTCATTTTTCCTTAGTCTTCTAGGCCTTAAGTTAGGAAATTTTCCTACAATCATAATTAATTAATTTAAAGAAAAAGAGGAATGCTTTTGAGTTTTTCCTCTCTGTATGGATAAATCAACTTAAGAAAAATCAATGCTGTAGTATAGGCGTCGTCTATGGCAATGTGTCTTCCCTTTACTGAAAAACCGAATTCATTTGCCATATCTTCAAGACTTTTTTGACCTGGGTAATTTCCCTTATAGAGATTAAAAACATCGATTTTATAATTTGTTATTGGATAATTAAAAATATTCAAAGAATATTTCTCTATAAGGGAAATATCGAATTTCACGTAGAAACCAACCAACACACTTCCCTTTATATACAGCAAAAAATCTTCTATAACTTCCTCGGGCGGTCTTCCATACTTTTCCAAATCCTCTTTTGTAATTCCGTGAATTTCAGCAGCCTTTACTTCACTCTCTTTTACCAATCTGTAAAAGGAGGAACTGATTTCCAGCTCTAGATTTTTCACTTTAACTGCTCCAACAGATAACAGCTTTGCCTTTTTTGGATTTAAATCTGTCGCTTCACAGTCAAATACTACAAAGGTCGTCTCTTTAACCTTCCTGTTCAAATCCACATCTTCGTAAAACTGGAAAAAGTAAGCGGATTTTTGTGCTTTTTTTAAAAGGAAATGCCTTCTTAAATGGTTTAAAAATTTCATGATGGTAGATACGGTAGAAACCTGTGTTCTATAAAGCTTTGGAAATCTTCGACCACCTTAAAGGCATCTTTGAGCAAATCTATTTCCAGTTTGCTAAGTTCTCTGGGATTTACATAGTTATCGGGTTCCTCTCCTCTTTTTATCTTTTCTATCTGAGACTTAATTCTTATATACTGAAGATATCTAAAAGCTTCCGAAAGGTTTTCTTGCATCTC
>DQVZ01000023.1 GCA_015661465.1 Aquifex aeolicus | reverse complement strand
TTTACCAGCTTTTGAACTTATTAGTTATTGGCATTCTCCAATCTCTTCCAAAAGCCCTTTTAGTCACTTTTATTCCAACTGGGGCCTGTTTTCTTTTGTATTCGTTTTTCCTTAGCATGTTTATAGTCTTATAGACAGCTTCGGGAGGCAGACCTTT
Source organism: Aquifex aeolicus (assembly GCA_015661465.1). Classification (GTDB taxonomy): domain Bacteria; phylum Aquificota; class Aquificia; order Aquificales; family Aquificaceae; genus Aquifex; species Aquifex aeolicus_B. The sequence goes on along the minus strand of DQVZ01000023.1, from coordinate 1,860 downwards.
AGAAATTATTTCCTCAGGACTTAGATTTTCCTCTATATAGAGCACTAAGATTTTATCTAAAATCTCATAAGGGGGAAGAGTATCTTGGTCTGTTTGATTGGGTCTTAGCTCCGCTGAAGGAGGCTTTTGAAAGACTCTTTCCGGTATATCGGGCTTTAAGGAGTTTCTATACCTTGCAAGCTTGTAAACCCATGTTTTGTAAATGTCCTTTATCGGTGCAAACCCTCCCGACATATCTCCGTAAATGGTTGTATATCCTACCGCTGTTTCACTCTTATTTGAAGTAGAAAGTACCAAATAACCGAACTTATTGGAGAAGTAAAAAAGAATATTAGCCCTTATGCGAGCTTGTATATTTTCATCCGCCACATCGAATTCAATCTCACAAATCTCTTTTTCGAATTCTTTAAAGTAAGCGTTGTATATGTTTTCTATCGGAATTACGTGAAACTCTATTCCCAAATTTTGAGCAAGAATTTTAGCGTCTTCATAACTCTCTTGGGAGGAAAACTGTGAAGGCATGTAAATTCCGACCACTTTGTCTTTGCCGAGAGCATCTGCCGCAAGACAGGCTACAAAAGAACTATCGATTCCTCCAGATAGCCCGAGGATAACCTTTTCAAACCCGTTTTTATTAACATAATCTTTAAGGCCTAGTTTGAGGGCTTTGTATACTTCCTCTTCTTCCTTAGGTAAGTATTCTATTCTTGGTTTACAAAAAGATTTTTTTTTCAAGTTCAGGGAGAAATTTATTCTAATAGGAGTTTCTCTACTACTTGCCTCTCTCCAACGCAAATCCATAACCCTTTTTCTTTTGACTTCCTTCAGCTCAAGACTTACCGTAAGAATATCTTCCTCGAAAGCTTTAGCTCTTGCGATTATTGTTCCATCAGGTGATATTACAAGACTCCTTCCATCGAAAACTAATTCATCCTGTCCACCTACTAAATTTATATAGCTTACAAAGCAGATATTATCCTGAGCTCTAGCCTTTAGAAAGCTTTCTTTAAAGAAATATTTCCCTATATGGTAGGGTGAAGCGTTAACGTTAACTATCAGCTGTGCACCTGCTAGAGCTGTTTTCCTTTCTACTCCATCCGGATACCAGATATCCTCACATATTGAGAAGGCAACTCTATAGCCATTTATCTCTATAATTAGAGGTTCTTCACCTTTTCTAAAGTATCTGTATTCATCAAATACACTGTAATTGGGAAGGTAGTGTTTTTTGTAAATTCCTAGAACCTCTCCTTTGTATATAACGACAAGTGCATTGTATAGGTCAAACTCGTAATAAGGAAGCCCTACGGCTATTACCGTATCGTAATTTTTACTTTTTGCGATAATGTCCTCAAGAGCCTTTTTACATTCCGCCCAGAAGTGAGGTTGCAAGAGTAAGTCTTCCGGAGGATATCCGGATAAGGCAAGTTCCGGAAAGACTATAAGATGTGATACATCTTTATTTTCTTCTATAACCTTTAAAATTTTCTTCTTATTCGTTTCTATATCACCCACTGTAAAATTTAGCTGAGCTAGGGTAATATTAAACATTTCCTAGAAAATTTTATCAGGGATAAAGCTAAATTGATTTTTAAGATTATTAGAATATTTTAATATTCTTAAACATTGAAGGAGGTAGGAAGTCATGACGATGGATAGAGCATTGAGACTTACTTCGGGTGTAGTATTGATGATAGTATTTCTTTTCGGAATTTTGCCGGCGAAAGATGTTCACTGGTTTTGGAAGGCGTTCATAGTGTTTATGTCTATCAACCAAATACAATCTGCTTTCACTAACTGGTGTCCCGTGATAACTCTTTACAGAGTACTCGGAGTAAAGGAATGTAAATGCTGAGTCCC
>DQVZ01000161.1 GCA_015661465.1 Aquifex aeolicus | reverse complement strand
GCAAAAGTCATACCTATAGCAGCTCCTATATGGGCAAATGCTACGGTTCTTACTTCTTCCCTTATTAAATCCGCAGAAAGGGCAATAGCTGCTGATGATATGGCACCCGCTCCTTGCAAAAAGCGGGCAAATATCATAGTCCATATGTTTGAGGCTAATCCCCCTAAAAAGCTTCCAAGGGTGTATATTAAAAGACCTAAAGTAATTATACCCTTTCTCGAATATTTATCCGATAAATATCCGAAAGGAATTTGAAGAAAAGCCTGTGTAAGACCGTATATTCCTACCGCAAGCCCGGTAAGGATAGGAGTACTCCCTTGCATCTTTTTAACGTATGGAGCCAGAACGGGAAGCAGAAGAAAAAGCCCTAAAAACCTCACTACTACAACAAAAGCTATTCCCGCAACCACCTTTTTCTCTTCCTTAGAAAGCATAAGGAAATATTAAATCAAAGTATTAAATTTCATCTATACTTTCCCCCTTTAACAGTCTTTGCGCATAATTTACACATGCAAGAACCATAAACCATAATGCGTGATGTTCCGTTTTATCAAAATTTTCCTTTACCATTAAAGAACCATCGTCCTTTTCAACAACGGTTATATACTTAAAAGCTTCCTGGGCTAAAGCTTTATTTTGAACTTTCTGAAGTATTTTTTTCTTTACCCAATCGGGAAGAGGTTTTTCCCTCATAATCATTTAAAATTTAGAGATAAATCTTTTCGAGGTGAAGACCTTCAGGGGGAGCGGTGTAAGGAGCTTTTCTTTTACCTTCAAGAATTTCATCAATTAACGTTTCATCGTAAATTCCAAGAGATATTTTTACCGCTGTTCCTACAATTCTTCTAACCATGTACCTCAAAAAGTGTGAGGCTCTTAACCTAATCTCTATAAGAGGCCCATTGAACTCTATACGAATCTCCTGAAGTTCTAGAACTGTATTTTTCTCTTCCTCTAATTTGGCAAAACCTGCGAAGTCATGGGTTCCTAAACACTTTTTAAGGATTCTTTCCAAAACAACCTCATCTACTTTCTTTTTTATTTGCCAAGAGAAGGGATAAATGAAAGGGTTTCGTGTTTCAGAATTCCATATCTTGTATAAATAAATTTTTCCTTTTACAGAATATCTTGCGTTAAAACTTTCATCTACTCGTTTTACTTCATAAACACCTATATCCTTGGGAAGTATACCGCTTAAGGCTTTGAGTAACTTATCTTCGGGAAATTCTTTTTCAACCTTAAAATTGGCTACATAGTCAAGTGCATGAACACCTGCATCTGTTCTACAGCATCCTATAACTTTAATATCACATCCAAAAATCTTAGCCAAAGCCCTTTGAATTTCTCCCTGTACCGTTCTTCCTTTAGGTTGTATCTGCCATCCCGAAAAATTTGTCCCTACAAAAGCTAATCTCAATAAATAATTAGGCATATTTTTTCAGTTCTTCTTTAATTCTTTCTATAGTGTCCACGGAAATAGGGTCATATCCATAAAGTTCAGCTATATACACACTTATCCAATCAGCTAGATGTATTAAATATAAACTCCTTGAAAGATAAGAGTTTCCTTCACCTTTAAGTAATATGGGGACTATACCAAAATCCTTTAAAACTTTCTCAGTAATTTCAACCCTGAGCTTTACTCGGTGAAAATCTTTCTCATCATACAAAATTGTGTAAACGAACTTATTTCTAAGAGAAGGATTAGTCCAGCTCATTACTTCATTGTGATGTGCTTCGGGTAAAACTGCAAAATAAGCCGGTATTTTCCCATTTTCGTTTAGTTGCCCTTTCCACCTTTCGGATATGGGTGCGGTTAAGGGTGTTGAATAGATTACGGGTATGTAGTTGTAAAACTTATCTGCAAGCTTTTTCGCGGTTTCCTTTATATTTTCAAGGTTTTCTTTTAAGTTATCTCTTGCATCTTCAATTTCTTCGCGATGGACTCCCAGAAGTGATAAAGCCTTTGAAAGCATAAATCCGAAAGCGTACCTAGGTTGATAACCTTTAGGAAGTTCGTAAACTTCACAACCTTCTTCTTCCGCTCTTTCTTTCAGTTTTCCACCTGAAGTAATACAGATAGGTTTTATTCCTCTGGTTAGAGACTCTTCAAAATTCGCTAAAGTTTCTTCGGTATTTCCGCTATAGCTTATACACATTACGAGATAATCTTTGTCCACAAATCTGGGCAAACCGTATTCTTTTACTACAAAAGTAGGTTTATTATACCCCCTATGTTCAAGCCATCTACTGCAGAAGGTCCCTATTATTCCAGAACCCCCCATCCCACAAAACACAATACCCTTATAGGTCGTCAGGTCTTTCTTAATCTCTTCATAAATCAATTGATTGAAGAAATCTTCCATAAGTTGTTTAACTTCCATGAAAAAGAATTTTAAGAAATTTTGATTTTTAAAGTATGGTTCTATTTTCACACTATATAGTTATGCAAATAAAAATAACCGTTTTGCCGAAACATGGTGAAGTCCTT
>DQVZ01000201.1 GCA_015661465.1 Aquifex aeolicus | reverse complement strand
ACTATATTCATAGTTGGCTTTTCCAATGCTATTGTAATGTATGCTCTAAAAAAACCTCTTAGAGAAAAAGTCCAATGGATAGCCCTCGGAATGATGGTTATAGGTACTCTGATGGCAGCGTGGGCTATGTTTACAGGAAAAGCAACTGTGTTATATACATTCTATCCTCCACTAATCGCCCACTGGACCTTCTACTTGGGTGCAGTACTCCTCGTATTAGGTTCCCTCGTACCTTTCTTCTTTGACTGGATACCCAGTGCAATAGAATGGAAAAGGGAAAATCCAGACCAAAAATTACCTCTGGCAGTTTTCGGAATATTCGTGAACTTCATCCTCTGGACAATAATGATAATTCCCGTAGCCGTAGAAATACTTTTCCAACTATTACCCTTATCTCTCGGACTTGTAGATGAAATAAATCCCCTCCTTGCGAGAACACTGTTCTGGTTCTTCGGACATCCGGTAGTTTACTTCTGGCTGCTTCCTGCATACGTAGCACTCTATACAATTCTTCCTAAGATTGTTTCGGAAAAAGGAAAACTTTACTCCGACCCTGCAGCAAGATTGGCATTTATACTCTTTTTAATATTCTCATTACCCGTAGGCCTTCACCACCAATTTACCGACCCCGGAATTACCAACACCTGGAAACTTATACATGCCCTGTTTACTTTCGGTGTTGCACTGCCGAGTATGATTACCGCATTTACTGTCGCGGCATCTCTTGAATATTCAGTAAAAGCAGAACACCCCGAACTTAAAAACTCAAAATTCTACTGGTGGACGTTCCTACCTTATATGAGGCTTGAAGGAAATAAATGGATGTTCTCCTATTTCTTTGCAGGATTGGTGCTATTCTTCTTCGGTGGGATTACGGGAATAGTTAACGCTTCCTATAACGTTAACCTTGTAGTTCATAACACAGCATACGTTCCCGGCCACTTCCACACAACGGTGGGAGGATTAATTCTTTTAGTATTTTTTGCCCTTGCTCTGTATCTGGTTTCCAAGCTAAGAGGAACAGAAGTTAAATTTAAAGGACTGGCAGTTCTGGCACCTTACTTCTGGATGCAAGGAATGTTTATGTTCTCCTACGCTATGATGGTTGGCGGAGTTATTACTGGATTTCCGAGAAGAACGAATACAGGAATTACCTATCTCAATCCGGATTCCCCTCTATACAGGCCAGAATGGGTAGGATATGCACAGCTTTCAGTTGTAGGAGGAATATTGCTAGGAATAGGATTTCTACTTTTCTTCATTTCCTTAATGGCTACCCTATTAGCTCCTAAGGTTAGAGAAAGCGTTTTAGAACTTCCTTTTGCAGAAGCTTATCACGATGCCCCTGTACCCTTACTTAACAATCTCAAAACTTGGACTGTAGCAGCAATTATTCTTGCGGTACTCTCCTACATACCTCCGCTATACGATGCTGCTGTAAGGGGCGTATTCTTCAACTCACCCGCTTACAATGAAAAATTCCCGATGCCCCTCAAACAGCTCCAGGGTGTTGAGAAAAATACACAAGAAAAAGAATTATCAAAAGTTGATAAGGAGGTTGTCCAAAGGTGATATTCCTTCTTCCTTTTCTTTTTTTTATTAATTTTTTATTTGCTCAAACAGGTAGTACAGGAATCCCTCCTAATGAAGCCAAGACATTGGGAACTTACGTTCCCGAAGATATAACTCTCGTGGATTCATACGGTAATGAATTTAAATTGGAGAGCCTGAAGGGAAAACCTATAATTATTAGTCCTATATATACAACATGCAGGGCAGCATGTCCGTTAATAACAAAAAGCTTAATAAGAGTAATTCCGAAAGTAGGAGTCCCGGGAAAGGATTTTTGGGTATTGACGTTGACTTTTGACCCTAAGGATTCCTTAGAAAATATTAAAAAATTTCAAAGGGAATATAAAATCGATGGAAAAGGTTGGAAAGTTGTTATGGCAAAAACAAAGGAAGACCTTTTTAGGTTACTCGATGCTATAGATTTCAGATTTATGACCGCAGGAAATGATTACATACACCCAAATCTTATAGTGATTCTTTCTCCCAATCTGCAAATAAAAGGTTACTTATACGGAGTAGATTATGATTACCTAGAGGTTCTTAACGCATTGAGAGTAGCAAGGGGAGAGATAGCATTACCGGAAGGATTTAGGTCTTACCTGTTCATAATAGGAATGGTAGGAGTTGTTGCAACAACCATTTACCTTATGTATATCCTTAATAGAATACTTCAAAGAAGGAAGAAACCTGCATAAACTAATCCGATGACTATTCTGTAAACACCAAATATCCAAAGACCGTGTTTTTTAAGAAAAGAGAGAAAAAGTTTAACCACTATTAAAGCTGTAATAAAGGAAGATATAAAGCCTATTCCTAATATACTCCAATCATTGCTTGTGAACTGTTCACCTGTTTTTACCAAATCGTACCCTGTAGCAACAATCATAGTGGGAACTGCCAACAAGAATGAAAATTCTGCAGCTTTTTCCCTGCTAAGTCCCATGAGCATTCCGCCAACTATTGTGGAGCCTGAACGAGATACTCCGGGAATGACAGCAATACTTTGGAAGACCCCTATGATAAAAGCTCTCTTTAAGGAAAGTTCTTTTATTTCCTTGATAGAACAAAACCTCTCACAGTATCTATCCGCAAATATCAGGACAATACCACCGAGAATCAAAGATACCACTACAATCAAATCATTACCTATTAGAAAACCCTTAATAATTTTATAAAGAGTAAAACCTATGATGCCTGTAGGAATGAAAGCTACTACAATCCTTTTCCACGTTTCAATGTCTTTTATAAGACGTTCGAAGTATAAGAATACTATAGCTAAGATTGAACCGAGTTGTATAGATATCTCGAAACTTTTAACAAAATCTGTATGAGGGATATTTAGAATATGGGCAGCAAGGATAAGATGGCCTGTAGAGGATACGGGGAGAAACTCCGTTAATCCTTCAATTATTCCTAAAAGGATAGCCTTCCACTCGTTCATAGTTCTTCTAAATTTATCTTTCCTTCATAGATTGCTTTTCCTACAACAGCTCCCTCAACAATACCGTATAGCTTTTTAATATCTTCTATGGAAGATATTCCTCCTGAAGCTAAAACAGGTTTCTTTATAAATTGTTTTATAAGCTTATAGGGTGCTATATCTATCCCTTCAAGACTTCCATCCCTTTCTATTACAGTGTATAGGTAGCCCCAAATGGGAAATCCTTCATACCTACTTGCGAATTCTTCGGGAGTTAAGGCTGTTGTTTCTTTCCAACCGCCTATAGCAACTTTTCCACCTTTTGTATCTATAGCAAGGATTACTTTATTGGGAAAATCTGAAAGAATTTTCTCAAAATCTTTTGGATTTCTATAGGCTAACGTACCTATAACTATATAATTGATGCCTTCGTCTAATAGAGTTTTAGCGGTTTCGTAATCTCTTATGCCTCCACCCACTTGAATTTCTCCCGAAAAATTTTCCCGAATTTTTAAAATAGTAGAAAGGTTTTTAGGTTTACCACACTCTGCACCTTCCAAATCTACTACATGTAATCTTTTAAATCCCAAGCCGGAAAATTTCTTTGCCAGTTCTTCCGGTTTTCCCGAATAGATTTTAATTTTAGAAAAATCCCCTTTATAAAGCCTTACGGCTTTCCCCTCAATTATATCAATAGCTGGAATAACAAATTTTCTTAGAGTCAAATAACTACCTCCTCCATCGGCATCACAGGACCTTCTATACAAACTCTCTTAAACTCTCCTCCCGCAGTTTTTACAACACATCCCAGACAAACCCCCCATCCGCAAGCCATTCTCTCCTCTAAAGAAAAGTAAACTTTATGGCCGGTTTTCATTCTTTTGATGGTCTTAAGCATTGGTTTCGGACCGCAAGCATGCACTACCCAGTCAGTACCGAACTCCTCAAGTATATCGGTAACATACCCTTTTCTTCCAATACTTCCATCGTCTGTAAACAACTCGTAAGGAAATACTTCATTTTCGAGCCATTCAACCATACCGAGATACTCTTTATTTCTTGCACCGTAGGCTATAAAAACTTCCTTTCCCATATTACGTAGTTTTTTTGCCAAGAGTGTAAGACCCGCCAATCCTACACCACCCCCGAGGAGCAGGTGCTTTTCTCCCTCATAACTAAAAAGTCTCCTACCTAAGGGAAGTAATACCTTGAGTTTTTCCCCAACTCTTCTTTTAGTAAGGAGATTTGTTCCCCTACCAAAAACTTCGTAGTAAAAAATCAACTTATTCTCTTCTACATCCGCTACAGCAAAGGCTCTTCTACCTAAAGGGTCATAACTTTCGAAAGGTTTTATCATTGCAAAGTGTCCAGGTTCTATCCTTTTTATGATATCGTCGGGAACTCTAAGCACAAGTTTGTACAACTTACCCGAGATATACCTGTTTTCAAGTATCTCTGAGTAGATATCTTGAATTGTCATTTGAGATAAATTTTAATGGTAAAACGCTTTAAAATACTGTTT
>DQVZ01000086.1 GCA_015661465.1 Aquifex aeolicus | reverse complement strand
AGAAGTAACAGAGATACAGCAATAAATTCCAGTAATGCTTTAATCTTCCCTAAAAGAGAGGCTTCCATATAAACTCCTTTTTCAACAGCAAGGCTTCTTAAAAAGGAAATACTCAGTTCCCTGAAGGTAAGAAGTATTACCCATAATCCATCAACTCTATTTGCATCAACGAGAGCTATTAAAGGTAGGATAACGAAAACCTTATCCGCATACGGGTCTAAAAGCTTTCCAAAATTAGAGACTCTGTTATTTTTTCTCGCCAGATTACCATCAAACCAATCGGTTAAAGCTCCGATAATGTAAAGAACAAAAGCTATTTCATACTGTCTTGTTAATATCAAACCAACTACAGGAAAGCTGAGAATTATCCTTGTAAGTGTAAGAAGATGTTCCATTTACTACTTATTGTCTCAAAAGACCGAGAATATCCTCAAGTATAAAGTCCCTGTTTTCCTTGGAAAGTTCTATCAAAACGGCACCCGAAAGCCTCCTTATCTCCTTAACTAAAGGGTGAACATCTCTTATCGGTATCGTTGCAACTACCTTAACTGTAGGGTCATGGATAATTTGTCTTACCAAATCTCTAAATTTTTTTGAAAAGAGTTCCATTTTTCCTATTTCATCTATAACTATGACTTTTTTCTTATTCTTTCTGGCTTCCACGTAAGCCTTTTCAAGTATAGGGAGGGCAAGCTCTTCAAAATATTGAACGTTTACACCGTAGGAACCTACAAGTTTCTTCGAAGTAAAAAACTTGGATGAGAATATTCTTTTTTTCCCCTCTGTGGTGATAATCCTAAAACCGGTTCTTTTGTTAGTCTCTGAATCCCTTACTTCCTCCGTCCAGAATCCGATAGCATACTGTCCTAATCTCTTTACTAGCTTCTTTATTAAGGTTGTTTTCCCTATACCGGGCTGACCCGTAATAATTATTTTCATCGGAACTATTTTAAACTCTTAAGTATGCTCGAATTAAGACGTAAAATATTTCATATAGTTTCCATTCTTCTATTGAGTATACCAGTACTTTTTTTCCCTTATTTGCTGACCATTTTACTCTTCCTCTTAGGAATAATTACAAACCTTTTGATAGTTGTAAGGTATGAACCCTTAATGAAGCTTTTCGGTTTTCTAATAGAGCTTTTCGAAAGGGAGAGAAACTTAAAAACCCCTGCTATACAATCTCTATACGCACTTACAGGTGTGTTTTTGAGCTATATCCTTTTTGGAAAATATGCGGTGTATGGTATAGTGGTACTCGCAATAGGAGATGGATTTTCAGGATTAATAGGCTATTACTTCGGAAAAAATAAATTGCCTTACAATCCCAACAAAAGCGTTGAGGGAACGCTGGCCTTCTTTTTTTCCAGTTTCTTGGCTTTGCTTATTTTCACTCATCCTATAAAGGCATTTACAATTTCTTTTATCTGTGCAATGCTGGAGAGTCTGGATTTAAAACTTGACGACAACTTTCTCATTCCGGTAACCGCTTCATTTCTCGGGAAGGTTTTATGAAAAGGGCTTTGCTAGTT
>DQVZ01000231.1 GCA_015661465.1 Aquifex aeolicus | reverse complement strand
TCAGCTATGCAAGAAGCACAGGTTGACAGGTTTTCGGGAATATTAGGAACTACGAGAACGATAAAAGATGAATTTCTTTATTCGCTTTACGGTTCTCTTTCTCAGACGTGGAACGAGTTTGCAAGGTGGTATCTCGAGCAAGCAAAAGAAATAGTTCCGATAGTTTTTATTAGAGCTGGAGAACCTGTTTATATCACCTTGATAAACGGTATCTCTTTGGAGGTAAGTGTTGATGAGTTTAGGAATAATTCTTAGCTTTCTATTTGTAGTTTCATGTGCTTCGATGAAGGAAGTGGAAGAAATATCGAAAAATTCCGTAAAATACCTTCACGATTACTACGGTGATAGAGAAAAAGTAAATATTGAAATCTCTTATCAAAACGAAAGTGTTCCATCTTTTTCTCCACCTAAGTTTATAAAAGTCAAAGTCGGTAGCTATGTAGACGAAGAGGGAAATATTCACGAAAGAAATGATGCATGGATAAAGGTAGAGGATGAAGATTTTGGTACTGATTTTTCTCTTTTCGCTAATTAAACTTATTTATATATGATAGCGTTGATATTAATAGCATTTATTTCCTTCTCTTACAGTATTGATTACTGGAACGGAAGCGTGGACGGAGTTGATTACTGGAATGAAGAGAGGAAAAGTTTTGAAAAGGGAAAAGAGCTTTATAAGGTTTTTGAAGAAAGTAGAAAATGGTTTCCTGAGAATGTATCTCCGATAGAAAGATATTTCTATGAACATCCCGATGACCCATTAGCTTGGGAATATCTTTACAGATATTACGAAGAAAGGACGGAAAGAGCGAATGCTCTTCAAGCTGTTATTCTTTTAAAACAAGCAGAGGAGGATATAAAACTCAGGAAAATACTGTCAAACCTTGAAGTTCTGTACTTTTATTCTCCCGATTGTCCCTATTGCAGAGCAACAGAACCTCTTATAGGAAAGCTTTCTGAAATTACCACAGTGTATAGGATAAACGTTAATAATCCCAAAAATTTTCCTTACATTAGGAAGTTCAACGTAATCGGTACTCCCACGATGGTATTTGTAAAGAAAGGAACGGAAAGAGAAGTAGGAAGGTGGTTCGGATTAGCTTTCTGGGGGAGAAATTTTAAGGAGTTCCTTAGAGGGATTATGAGGGATTAATTCCAAACGGTTATGAGGGTATTAATTCTTGTTTTAATTCTCTTCGGAAAGCTCTTAGCGGGAAGTATAGAAGTTGAGGGGAATCTTGAAGAAACTAGGATATTCTATAGGGGTTTTTCTCCAGATGACGTAACCCTTTTTAAAGGAAAAATCGGAAGTGGAATAGGTAGCGGTAATGCTTGCGGTCTTCAAGCGGGACTGAACTTCTTCTACGGACTTAAAACTTCTCTTGAGGGAATTATGGAATTTATAGAGGACTGGAAGAGTTCTGCAACAGCTGTAGCACTTTATGCACTTGCTACTTATCTTCCCGTTGCGAAAGAAGCACTTTTAGGAGCTAACACCCTTTCAAATTTTCTTGCGAGACTGAGAGGTTTTTCATGCTCTCAAGCTATGGAAGCTATTAAAGAGTTCAATTACACCGATAGCTGGTTAATAAAGAAATGTATAGCGAGGAAGCTC
>DQVZ01000142.1 GCA_015661465.1 Aquifex aeolicus | reverse complement strand
CTTGTAAACGAGGTTAACGCTCTCTACCTTGCAGGAAAAGCTATTGAGTATGATGAACTCTTAGAAAAACTTTTGAGTAACTTACCAATTCTCAGTCCACTGGAACCTTCTCATATGACAGCATCTTTCTTTGTGTCCTATGCCTTATGTATTAGGGGGATTGAGGGGAAATGAAAAATAAAGAATTGATAAGGATAAACCTAAATAAAAGAGCCGGGTTTCTCCAGAAGTTAAGGGGTCTTGATACACAAGCAATTACCATTTTTATAACAACAAATATACTTTCCATAAGCTTCTTTATAGGATTAATATTTTTAGCTTTGGCGGGAATTTATTACTATACACTTAGTAGAAACGTAGAAGAGTTGAAAGTAAAGTTAGAAGAAGAAAGGAATAGAAGGGAAAAGATTCTTGCAGAAATAAAGAGACTTGAAAAATTGAAAAAATCTCTTAAAACAAAAAGTTTAGTTTATGAACTTATGGATGAATACAATAGAGCTTTTTTTAAAGCTTTCTCTGAAGGTTATAAAAACTTTGAAGGAACTCTTATTCAAAATATTTCTATTTGTGCTTTCAGGGAACGAAACTGTGATTTAAGTAAAAGAATTAAAAAAGGAAGTATTCTTATAAAAGCTCCTATAGTTCAAATAGATTTTATTCTGTTGGGCGATAACTACGACTTCTTTGGTATAGGAGAGATAAAGAGACAAACTTTCATAACTATAGCGGAATATCCTTACAAAAGGCTTTGTCTCGAGATAAAAAAAGAAAAAGAGATGGTAAAAAATTGAGCAGAAATGATATCCTACATAGAAATCTATCAGCGTAATACCTAAAATCTTCCTATGACTAAAAAGAGAAAACCAAATAGACTTATAAACGAAAAGAGTCCCTATCTAAAGCAGCATGCTTACAATCCGGTGGATTGGTATCCCTGGTGCAAAGAGGCTTTTGAAAAGGCAAAAAAAGAAAATAAACCAATATTTCTTTCCATAGGTTATTCTACATGTCACTGGTGCCACGTTATGGAAAAAGAAAGCTTTGAGGATGAAGAAATTGCAGAAATTTTAAATAAATACTTTGTTTCGATAAAAGTAGACCGTGAAGAAAGACCTGATATAGATGCTTTTTACATGGGTGTATGTCAAGCTATGACGGGCAGCGGTGGATGGCCGCTAACTATAATAATGACTCCCGATAAAGAACCTTTCTTTGCCGGTACCTATATACCCAAAGAGAGCTTTTTTGGGAGGGCAGGATTGAGAGAAATACTACTTACCGTAAAGGAGCTCTGGGAAAAGGATAGAGAAAAAGTTTTGAATACAGCAAAACATCTGGTAAAGGCTTTGCAAGAGGCGGAAAAAGAGAAAGCCGAAGCTCCATTGAAAGAGGAAGTTATTCATCGGGCATTCGCAGAGCTTCATTCTTCATACGATGAACACTTCGGTGGTTTCGGAAATGCTCCAAAGTTTCCCGTTCCACATAATCTGATGTTTTTAGGCAGGTATTATTTCAGGTACAATAGAGAACAAGCATTAAGTATGCTGGAAAAAACGCTTACAAGTATGAGAATGGGGGGTATTTATGACCATGTAGGTTTTGGCTTTCACAGATATTCAACGGATAAAGAATGGATTCTCCCTCACTTTGAAAAAATGTTATACGACCAAGCCCTGCTTTTAATAGCCTATACAGAGGGTTATCAATTAACTGCTAAAGAGCTTTTCAAACAAACTGCGGAAGAAATTGTTGAATTTTTAAAAAGAGATATGCTCTCTCCAGAAGGTGCTTTTTACTCCGCTTGGGATGCAGACAGCGAAGGTGAAGAGGGAAAATTCTACACTTGGACGGTAGAAGAATTAAAAGAAATCTTGACAGAAGAAGAATTCGAGTTGACCAAAAAGATTTTTAATATAAAGGGTGATGGGAACTTTCTGGAGGAAGCAACAAGAAGAAAAACCGGAAGAAACATACTCTATATAGGAAAAACTTATGAAGAATTAGCCAAAGATTTGGGAATTTCTATAAGTGAGTTAAAAAGTTTTATCGAAAAAGTAAGGCTTAAACTCTTTAATGCAAGAGAAAAAAGGGTGAAACCTTTAAGGGATGAAAAAGTATTAACGGATTGGAACGGATTAGTTATATGTGGACTTGCTTATTCGGGAAGAGTTTTAGGAAAAAAAGAATGGATAAGTATTGCACAAAAATGTGCAGATTTCATCCTTAACAAGCTAAAGGATAAAAACGGTATACTTCTTCACAGATATATGGAAGGAGAAGCTAAACATTACGGATTTTTAGAGGATTATGCATACCTAATATGGGGGCTTATTGAATTATACAAAGCCAATTTAAACGGTGTTTATCTTCAAAAAGCTATAGAGCTACAGGAGCAACAGTTAGAATTCTTCTGGGATAAAGAGAACGGAGGATTTTTCCAAACACCTTCCTTCTTTACAGAAGTTCCCATAAGAAAGAAGGAAGTGCACGATGGAGCTATACCTTCTGGTAATGCAGTCTCAGCCTATAACTTAATAAGACTTGGGAGGATGATTGGAAATGGAGAATTCGAACAGTACGGGTATAAAACCCTACAGGTATTTTCTTGGGAGATTAGTAATTTTCCATCTGCACATACTTTCTCTTTAATAGCTCTGGATTTAGTATTAAACGGCTCTAAAGAACTGGTAATCGTTCCGGTTGGGGAAAACTGGTTGGAACCGAAAGAATATTTAGACAGATTGTATATACCGGATTTAATGATTCTCAAAAAAGATAGCGTTACGGAAAGATTTTCGAAGTTTATAAATCAGATGAAGGTGGAAAACAATAAGGATACATACTACCTTTGTTCTAATTACGTTTGCGAGGAACCTATAACGGATATAAATGTTTTGAATGAAAAGTTAAAGGGAAAGAAAAGAAAAAATTAATAAAGAATTATTACGTCTACTGCCCTTTGTTCAGCGTAGTTTTGTCCTATTAATTTTGCCAGTTCTTCACCGTATGAAGTAATTCTTATCTTTTCAACGGGAATTCCATTTTTAATAAGGTAAGCTGCCACATTTTGAGCTCTTTTCATAGATAGTTCAAAGTTATATCCACGGGTACCTCTAGGATCCGCGTATCCTACAACGATTACTTTCTTTATATCTTTATCCCTTACTGCTTCTATTAGTTCATCAAGAGCAGCCTTAGCATCTTCTCTGAGATAAAATCTATTGGTGTTAAAGTAAACCCTCACCTGTTCCCTTCCGGTAATCTTAAGTTTAGCTACGTCGTCTTTTAACTCTCCAACATCACCTCTGAGAGCACTGATGTCGTTTTCAAGATTGGCAACCCTTGTATTAAGTTTTTCTATGTTCTCCTTGTTTATTTCTACCTGCCTTAAGTAGTGCCCATAACATTTTTCCATAAGGTAGTTGGAGAGTGTCGCGTTTTTGTCTTTACAGGGGTCTCCCACTACTCTGGGACCACATCCTGCAAGAAGCACAGTTCCAACCAATCCAATTACCAGCAATTTCTTCATGTTAAACCACCTCCCGGCTTTGGAAGTCACCTTACTACTTTAATTATAAGTCCTTCTTATAAAAAATAGTAAATTTTTTTCTTTTTTACTAAGAGGAGAAAAAATTTGTAGGAAACTTAATAAATAGTAAATATAGAGCTAGTGTTCGATAAAGGAGGAAGAGTATTATTTTTCCAAGGAGAAAAATTAAAGGAAACTGAAGCAGGATTCCTAAACTTACGGAAATACTGACCTGAAAATGAAGTTAAAGATAGTGTTCTTCGGAGCGAGTCTTGCAGGTAAGAGCACTACCGTTAGGAAATTATACGAAATACTTAAGGATGTAAAAATACTCACAACTCCGGGACAATTTAGACTTAATCTTCTAAGGAAAGCTATACTCCAGGGGTTGACGGACTTGTGTTTACCGTAGATTCCCAAAAAGGCTGAGAAGAAATTAACTTCTTAGTACTAAGAGAAATGGCACACGTTCTAAAGGAAT
>DQVZ01000217.1 GCA_015661465.1 Aquifex aeolicus | reverse complement strand
AGTTTCTCTATTAACTCTTTTGCTCCATACTTTCCCTATTTTACTTTTTCTCACTCGGCGTATAAATTTGTATTTTTATTATAGCCTAAAGAAGGGGCGTAGAAAATGAGAAAGACAACTTAAGCCTTTACACTTTGTAACTCTTCCTTTCCAACCTCAACTATAAGATAAACTTTATCCCCTTCCCTTACTCTTTCAACTGTTTTTAAACCTATAATATCTCCTTTTCTTGCTGACTGGACAGGTTTTCTGTCTAAATGTATGCTTTCAACCTTTTGTCTCACTACTCCTGTTTTCTTACCTATTATATGAATGGTGTCTCCTAATTTAATCTCTCCGCTTTCTACCTTCACCTCTGCTACGCTTATTCTGGGATAAAATTTTTGAACTTTACCTATATAAACTTTCTTTTCTTTAGCTATACTTTCATTTAAACCAAAACTTGCTTTTCCAAAATAGAAACCGTTATCCCATTCTCTGTGGTAAACCCTGCTCACCATATCTATGAGCTGTGACCTTAATTTTTCGTCGAATCTTCCTTCAAGTAGAGCATCCCTTGCGGTTCTATAAGCTTTAGTAACCATATAAACGTAATCGGGATTTTTGCTTCTACCTTCTATTTTCCAGGCATCCAAGAACATCAGGTATTCAATAATATCAAGTGTCATTAAATCTCGTGCGGACATAACGTAATCTTCACCCAAGATATACTGTGCACCCTTTGCGTTGGGATTTAAGTCTCTTATAATTACTTGAAATTCATGTCTGCAAACTTGATAGCATTCCCCTCTATTTCCGGATTTTTGGAATATCTCATGGCTGAGAAAACACCTTCCCGATATTGCCATACACATCGCTCCGTGAACAAAGGCTTCTATTTCGAGATTTGTATTCTCCTTTAGCTTTTTGAGTTGTTTGAGGTTAAGCTCTTTTGCAGGAACTATTCTCTTTATACCCATATTTTCAAAAAACTTAGCACTTACCGTGTTGGCTATCCCTGTCATCACAGATGCGTGGGTTTCTATTCCTAGTTCTAATGACTTTGTCATTACTGCAAAATCCCAAGCTATTACCGCGTCTATTTCGGCTTCCTTGACCTTGTGCAATACCTCATCTACATAAGGTAAATCTTCATCAAAAACTATGGAGTTTAAAGTAAGATATGCTTTTACGTTATTTTCACCACAATATTCCTTTATATCTTTAAGTTCATCTATTGAAAAATTCCTTTTGAGAGAACGCTGATTTAATTTATCTAATCCAAAGTAAACAGCTTCTGCTCCTGCCTTTATAGCTGCTGATAGACCTTCCCAGTTTCCCGCAGGTGCAAGTATTTCAGGTTTTTTCATATCAGCTAATAAATTTAGACGTATTGTTTAGAGGTTTTCTATGACCTCAATTATTTGAGATTACTCCCACTCTATCGTGGAAGGTGGTTTTGAAGAAATATCGTAAACCACCCTATTTACCCCTTTTACTTCGTTTATTATTCTTCTCATCACCCTATCCAGAAAATCGTAGGGAAGCCTGTACCAGTCTGCTGTCATTCCGTCTACACTCTCCACAGCTCTTAAAGCTATTACCTTTTCGTACGTTCTCACATCACCCATAACACCTACGGACTTTACAGGGAGTAGAACTGCAAAAGCTTGCCATATACGGTCATAAAGACCTTCCTTTTTTAGTTCTTCTACAAATATAGAGTCTGCTCTTCTGAGGATTTCTAAATCCTCTTTATTTACCGGACCTATAATTCTTATCGCCAGACCTGGTCCCGGAAAAGGGTGCCTTTTCAAGATTTCTTCGGAAATTCCTAAAAGTTTACCTATCTGTCTTACCTCATCTTTAAACAGTTCTCTGAAGGGCTCTAAAAGTTTTAAATTCATTCTTTTAGGGAGAGCTCCTACGTTATGATGGGTTTTTATTTTTGCACTTCCCTCAATTCCTGCACTTTCAACTACATCTGGATATAAGGTTCCTTGGAGTAGGAACTCCGCACCTTCTATTTTCTTAGCTTCTCTTTCAAAAACCTCTATAAATGTCCTTCCTATTATCCTTCTCTTTTCTTCTGGGTCTTCGACACCATCGAGACGTTCTAAAAATAATTCACTTGCATCTACGATGGTTAAAGGTAATCCCAAGGATTTTAAGTTTCTTTCTACTTCTTCTCTTTCATTCAACCTAAGGAGTCCATGGTCTATAAAAAAACAATGGAGTTGCTTTCCTACTGCTTTGTGGGTAAGGACCGCTGCAACGGTAGAGTCTACCCCTCCCGAAAGGGCAGCTATCACTTTAGACTTTCCTACAGTTTGCTTTATCTCTTCTATTTTTTCTTTAATAAAATCACCCATTTCCCAATTTCTTTGTGCTCTACAAACTCCGTAGACAAAATTAGCCAACATTTCTTTTCCGAAAACCGTATGGGTAACTTCCGGATGAAATTGTAAACCGTAGATAGTTCTTT
>DQVZ01000144.1 GCA_015661465.1 Aquifex aeolicus | reverse complement strand
GTTAAAAGTTCAAGCTTGATAAGTTTCTCTCCGAGAACTTCCTTTATAGTGTCTACCACCAAGTTGACCTTTGTTTTATCTTTGATTATTAAATGAACTTTTAAGTATCCATCTAGAAGTTTCAACTTATCTAATTCTCTTCTATAATTTTCCTGGTTTATTTCCACCGAATGTAGCGGGTTTTTCAAGGAAAGTTTTACCGCTTCTACTTTGGGAGGTTCCCCTTCTTTGAGTTCTACAAAGTTAAAGAATTTATCCTGTCCGGATTCGGAAAAATCAAGCTGAAAAAGTGAACCCGTGTAATAAGCGTGAGAAACAACCTTTTCCAACCTTTGATATCTGTGTATATGCCCAAGTGCAACATAATCGAAACCTTCGGGAATGGAGGAAGGTTCTACAGCATAATACTGGGTTATCGTTGCTTCTCTTTCGGTTTTTGTAAACTTCGAACCTGCTATAAATAGGTGAGTCAGTAAAACTTTAAAGGTAGCATCTGAAACTTTTGAATATAGATACTTTAATGCCTTTTCAACTGCAATGGCATAAGAAAGCTTTGCATCTTCACCTGCCCTCGTAAGAACTCTTTCAGAGGGATAAGGAAGACATGCCACTTTCAGATTGTTAAACTCAAAAATCCCATTTTCAAGGTCAGGCTTATGGAATACAAATGTGTTTATCACTTTAAGTAATTTACTGAGACTTTTCATAAAGTCGTAGCTGTCGTGATTCCCCGAAATCACCACCGAAGGCATACCGAGAGAATTTAACTGAAGGAAGAAATCAAAAACAATTTCTTTTGCTTCGTTATCCGGATTTGCCTTATCGAATACATCTCCCGCAACTAAAACCAAACTAGGCCTATTTTCTTTACAGAAAGCTACTATTTGTTCTAAAGCGTAAGCTACATCCGGATTTCTTGAAACTCTTCCTAAACTCTTTCCTGCATGTATATCAGAAATATGTAAAAGCCTCATATCTTTTTATTATTTTCTCAAGACTCCTTAAAAAGGAAGACTGTCCGAAACGCTTAAGATGTTCATACTTTTCTCTAGCTCTTTCCATTATATGCTTTACTACATCTTTTGGTTCATCTACTAATATCATTAGGTTTAAATCTTCTTTATCAATTGTTCCGTACTTTACCATAGTTTCTTTCATGAAGTTAAGGAGACCTGAATAATACTCGCTTCCGAAAAGGATTAGCGGAAATTTATGACTTTTCCCCGTTTGAATTAAGGTAAGAGCTTCAAAGAGTTCATCAAAAGTTCCGAATCCTCCCGGAAATATGACATAAGCCATGGCGTATTTAAGAAGCATTACCTTTCTTACAAAAAAATACTTGAACTGCAAAGACTTGGTTTGATATCTATTAGGAGCTTGTTCACGAGGAATACTTATATTCAAACCTATACTTTCTGCTCCGCTATCGTAAGCTCCTCTGTTTGCCGCTTCCATTATTCCCGGTCCGCCACCCGTAATTATGGTGAATCCCAGTTTACCCAAATTAAAGGCTGTCTCATAAGCAAGTTTGTAATACTTATCAGTTTCTCTGGCTCTGGAACTCCCAAAAAACGTAACTGCAGGGCCTACATCTGCGAGTTCGTCAAAACCGTAGACAAACTCACTCATTATTTTAAATACGCGCCATGTATCCCCCTGGCGGATTTTTAACTCTTCGATAATCTTAAAACTATCTTTATCCATTCTTAGAATAAATCCCTAACCATTTCTTGGAGTTTCAAATAATCCGCATTTACTTTTGTATTTGCTTTGAGCGGGTATCTTTTAATCCAGTATCTCTTTCTATACTTTTTTTTGTATTTCTTATGCTTGTAGGCGTAATACTTCTTATCTTTACTTTTGGATTTTGCTTCGGAAAAAACGGGAATTGTAAGCATAAAAGCAAGCGAAATTAACAGCCACCTCTTCATTTTCATACCCTCATCGGCATGATTATACATTTATAAGGGTCCTTTTCATAATCTTCCGCTTCCAATAAGGTAGCTGTATCAGGTGATGTGAACCTAAACCAAACCCTTTCGCTATCGTAGGCATCAAGAGCTTCCATTAAGTATTTACCGTTAAAACCTATTTCAAAGGGTTCTCCCGTGTATTCTACGTCTATTTCCTCTTTGGCTTCACCAAACTCAGGATCCGCAAACTCAAAAATTGCCAGATTATCCGTAAGGGAAATCTTTACAGGAAATACTTTTCCTTCACCTAACGCCTTTAGTCTTTTAAGAACCCTTAAAACCTCTTCCACTTCAAAGAGAACCTCGGCGGTAAATTCATCGGGAATTACACTAAGATAATCGGGAAATTCTCCTTCCAAAAGGCGAACAGCAAGCTTCCATTCATTAGTGGTAAAATATCCAAAAGCCTCTTCCTCACTCTTTTCAACCTTAATATCCTCTATACCTGTTATTAGCTTCTTTAAAACCTTTAAGCTCTTCCTCGGGATAAGCACTTCCTTCGAAAAAGAACCTTCCGGTTCATAAAGGGCTAACCTGTGGCCATCTGAACCCACAAAATGAACCTTTCCTTCATGTCCTCTTAGGTACATTCCCTGGAGAGCTATATTTGCTTCTTCCTTTGCTATTGAGTATTCAACCTTTTCTATACCGTTTAATAAAGCTGTTCCAGAAAGAACCTCTTCTCCTTCAATTATCTCCGGAAATTCTGGAAAATCCTCTGCCGGAGCAGTAGGAAGTTTATACGTGCTTCTTCCACCTACTACTACCAGTTTTTCTCCCTCAAGATAAAGGTTAACGTATGCCGAAGTTAGATTTTTTGTAATCTCATAAAACTTCTGGGAATGTACACAAACCTCTCCTTCCTCTTCTATTTCAGCTTTCACAGAGATTACCAGATAATTCTCAAGGTCTGTAGCTTTTATGGTAAGGTTTTCCTCCTTTGCAACTAAAAGAAAATTTGCCAGTATCGGGAGTGCGGCTTTCTTTTCTGTGCTTTCTTTTGCTTTTTTAAGAACTTCTTCCAGCTCCTCCCTATCCACCTTTACCTTCATTTGAGTTATTAGTATAACATTTTATTAAGGAAAAATAGGTGTTTGCAAAAGACCTTCGTCTTCATCAAATCCAAACATTATGTTCATGTTCTGTACGGCCTGAAGAGAAGCCCCTTTGCCCAAGTTATCAATTGATGAAATAATTACGTAAGTACCCGTCCTTTTATCGTAATATGGATATAAGAAGCAGTAGTTTGTTCCTAAAACCCATTTAGTGTGAGGAGGCTTATCTATAACCTTTATAAATATCTCTTCTTTATACACTTCTTTAAATAGTTCTTTAACATCTACCTTTTCTGCCTTTAAGTAAATTGTGGAAATCATACCTCTTGATGCGGGAACCACGGTGGGTGTAAAACGAACTTTTATCTCTCTTCCGTTAATTCTCTTTATTACATCTTCCATTTCAGGAGTATGACGGTGTTTCTCAACAGAGTAGTTAAAAAAGTCTTCGGTCATTTCGGGAAAGTGAAAATGTTGTTTTGGTTTTCTCCCTGCACCGCTTATACCGGAAATTGAGTGGACAATAACCTCACCAAATTCTATTCCTTCCTTCATAAAAGGATACAGACCCAAAAGGGTAGCCGTAGGATAGCATCCCGGGTTTGCGATAAGTTGAGACCGTTTTATATCTTTTCTGAAAACTTCCGGTAGACCGTAAACCGCTTTCTCAAGTAATTCTCTATTTTCATGCTTGAAACCATAGAATTCCTCATAAACTTCCGTATTCCTTATCCTGTATGCACCGGATAAGTCTATTACCTTTTTACCTTCTCTCAAGAGCTTAGGAACTAATTTGTAGGAAATTTCAGGAGGTAAACACAAAAAAGCAATATCATATTCTTCCTTTGGTTCTTCTACAAACTCAATATCGGATATATAAGTAACGGAAAAATAAGGAAGAATTTCCCCTACCTTTTGCCCTTTATAACTTTGAGATACGAGATTTTTTATCTCAATAAAGGGATGAGTTAGAAGAGAACGAAGAAGCTCTATCCCGGTATAACCAGTGGCCCCAAATATAGAAACCCTTAACGTTTGCTCCATCTGTATTTTGCTCTCGCACCCATCTGGCCGTATTTCTTTCTTTCCTTTTCCCTAGCATCTCTTGTAAGAAGTCCTGCCTTTTTAAGTGTAGGTCTTAAATCAGGATTATGCTGAAGAAGGGCTTTTGCAACACCGTACATTATAGCTTCAGCTTGTGCAGAAATTCCTCCTCCTCTAACTGTTGCGTATATTCCAAATTTTCCTTCCTGTCCCGTAACCTTAAAGGGATACATAATTTTATTAAATAAAGTTTCCCTTTGAACGTATTGTTTCATATCGTATTCTTTCCTCGTCTTATCAGACCTAACTATAAAGGTGTTCGGGTGGTCTTTTAGAAGCCAAACCCTTGCAATAGCTTCCTTTCTCTTTCCTGTAGCATAGTAAGAGTTCTCAGGAGTGAGCTTAAAATCCTTAAGCTTTTGCATCATACTTCAACCTCCAGAGGTTCAGGCTTTTGAGCTTGATGAGGATGTTCAGGTCCTCTGTAAACCTTTAACTTTTTAAGCATTCTGTGCCCTAATCTATTCTTAGGAAGCATTCTTTTTACAGCGAGTCTTATAACTTCTTCAGGTTTGTTCTCAAGCATCCATTTTAGCGTTCTCTCCTTTAATCCTCCAGGGTATCTACTGTGCCAGTAATACTTTTTCTGTTCCAGCTTTTTTCCAGTAACTCTTATTTTTTCCGCGTTTATTACAATGACAAAATCCCCACAGTCAACATCGGGCTGGTAGTAGGGTTTATGTTTTCCCCTCAAAATTTTGGCTATTTCACTGGCAAGCCTGCCCAAAGTTTTCCCGGTAGCGTCTACTACCCACCATTTTCTTTCAACTTCGTTAGGCTTAATCCTGTAAGTCTTCATTGCATTCACCTCTCAATCTTGAAGCGAATAAGTAATTATACTATTTGATAAATAAAAGGGCAAGATAAAATACAAAGTATGGTGTTATATAGTTGTATCTAATAAAATTTTATGTAATAATTTTGAATCCTAATTCCCAGGAGGAGAGAAATGAGTAGTGAGTTACTCCGTAAAATTGAACAAAAGTACCTTCCTAAAAAAGAATATCCTGATTTCCGCGTAGGTTATACTATAAGGGTTTATTACAAAATTAAGGAAGGGGATAAAGAAAGAATACAGCCTTTTGAAGGAGTAGTTATAAGAATCAGAGGTAGCGGTGCGGGTAAAACTTTTACTGTAAGAAGAGAATCCTTCGGTGTAGGTATAGAAAGAATCTTTCCTTACTACAGCCCCAACATAGAAAAGATAGAAGTGATAAAAATAGGTAAGGTAAGAAGGGCAAAGCTATACTACCTTAGAGAACTAAGGGGTAAGGAAGCAGAGAGAAAAATTAAAGAAATCAAATCTTGGGAATACGAAGCTATGCAGAGAAAGAAAGAGGAAGCAAGAAGTCAGAGGGAAGAGCTTGAGAAGCAGGAAGCTCAAGTTCAAGGAGAAAATCAAACAGACAAAGAGCAGAATGCTTGATTATGAAAAGGAGCTATGGGAAAAGGGTTTATTAGTTGCAGGGGTAGATGAAGCCGGTAGGGGGCCTCTCGCAGGCCCTGTAGTTGCTGCCGCTGTAATACTACCCCCTTTTACAGAACCTTTTATAACTGGAGACTCTAAAAAATTAAGTCCTAAAGAAAGGGAAGAAGCTTTTAAAGAAATTAAAAACAGAGCCCTCGCGATAGGCACGATAGTTGTAGACAATGTAGTAATAGACAAAATCAACATTTTAAGGGCTACTAAACTCGCTATGAAAAGGGCCCTTGATGACCTAAAGCATCCGTATGATGTAGTGATAACGGATTACGTAAAGCTGGAAGGTGTAAACTGTATACCTTTAGTCAAAGGGGATGAGAAAAGTTTAAATTGTGCGTGTGCTTCAATAGTTGCAAAAGTTATCAGAGATAAAATAATGGAAATCTACCACAAAATTTACCCAGATTTTGACTTTGCATCAAACAAAGGATATCCTTCTAAAAAACATCTCGAAAAGGTAAAAAGAGGAGAATTTACGGAAATACACAGGAGGAGTTTTTTTCCATTAAAGAAGAAACTTTTTTGAGCGAAATTTTTTAGGGATACGGAGGAAGAAATTTACGATGAATGGGATGAAGAGATACCATTTTAGCTAAACTTTTAGGAATACTTTGAAAATCAATTAGTGGATTGCTCAAGTATGAAAAGAGTATGAAAAAAGTATATTGTTTTCAAAGATGGCACTCAAGAAATCACCTTTTACGACGTATTTGGCACTAAGGACTTATAAAATCAATACTTGACCTTTATCGTAGACTATTAAGCATGTAGATTATAGTTAGAACCACAAATTTTCACAAGGAGGTGAAACAGAATGAAGTCTTGGAGTTACTACATACAACTCGCAGGTGTCAATGAAAAGGGAGAGGTGAAACAAGAGGAAGCACTTTATATAGTAGCAACCCCGCAGGATGAAGAACTCTTTAGAAATGTAAAGTACAGTTGTTTCTCAGAGCATTATATTCCCGAAGAAAACGCCATAAACTACGGTAAAGCTTATGCTTTAGGTGTAGATTTTGAAGTAAAGAATATGGAAGATTACGGCCTTCAGTTCTTTAGTGAAGATGATGAACTCTATATATTTAAGGAAGGTATCTCTATGAAAGAAGGACTAAAAAACGTTTTGAAGATTTTAATGGACAAATTGAGAGAAGAAGGTTTTGATAAAGACTTTGAGGTAATAAGAGATATAGGTTCCCCCTCGGAAGATTTCATGCGTGAATGCCTTCTGGAAGTTATAAAAGGGCAATGAAGGTTAAAACCGTCTACATAACAAACATAGGCAAAGTGAGGTTGAAAAACGAAGATGCTATACT
Organism: Aquifex aeolicus; assembly: GCA_015661465.1. Taxonomy (GTDB): domain Bacteria; phylum Aquificota; class Aquificia; order Aquificales; family Aquificaceae; genus Aquifex; species Aquifex aeolicus_B. The sequence continues at coordinate 102 of DQVZ01000144.1, read as the reverse complement.
CATTGATAAAAAGATTTTCAAAGAAACTTCCTTAAATCAAGTAATTTATGAGGAATTAGAAATATCCGATTTTACGGCTTTTGCTGTGGCGGACGGTATGGG
>DQVZ01000209.1 GCA_015661465.1 Aquifex aeolicus | reverse complement strand
GTGAGCGGATGTTTAAAGAGTTGTTCCATAACTTTAAAAGGCATAGTACATATATCTGCACCTATTATAGCAGCTTCCAGAACGTGCATGGGATGCCTTACACTTGCAACTATTATTTCCGTATCGAATTCGTAGTTAGTAAAAATTGTTTTGATTTCTTCGATTAATTTCATGCCTTCACCGCTTATATCATCAAGTCTTCCTACAAAAGGAGATACGTAGGAAGCTCCTGCCTTTGCAGCAAGAAGTGCTTGGGTAGGAGAAAATACAAGTGTTACATTCGTAGGTATTCCTTCACTTTCGAGAGCTTGAACAGCCTTAAGTCCTTCAGGTGTCATAGGTATTTTAACTACAACATTCTCTCCCATTTCAGCCAATAGCTTTCCTTCTCTTATCATACCCTCTGCATCAAGTGAGACAGTTTCAAGGCTTACAGGACCATCTACTATTTCCAGGATTTCTTGAACAACCTCCTTAAAAGGTCTTCCGGTTTTAGAAATGAGTGTCGGATTTGTTGTTACTCCATCTAAAATTCCCCATTCAGAGGCTTTCTTAATCTCTTCTATATTAGCGGTATCTAAAAAAAACTTCATAGGGCTTACCTCCCAAAAAATTGCATTGAGGCTGTAAACTGAAGGTATATTATACATGTGATATGAAAAGGGTAGGTTTTGTTTACGACGATATCTACTTAAAACATGATTGGCCGCAGCATCCAGAGAATAAAGATAGATTAAGCTCTATACTGGAAAATCTTCAAAAAAACGGCCTTGATAAAGAATTAATCCAAATAAAACCCAGGAGAGCAAATGTTGAAGAAGTTTCTTTGAATCATGACCTGACATACATACAAGAAGTTCATGACTTTTGCAAATCCGGAGGAGGATATCTTGACCCCGATACTTACGCAACTCAGGATTCTTACGATGTAGCCCTATACGCGGTGGGAGGTATTTTGGAGGGTATAGATAAAATCTTAAACGGTGAAGTTGATAGAGTTTTTTGTGCAGTAAGACCACCCGGTCATCACGCGGAATACGCCAAAGCTATGGGTTTTTGTATTTTTAATAGCATAGCTATAGGGGCTCATTATTTGAGGAAAGTAAAGGGAATTAAGAGAGTCTTTATAATAGACTTCGACGCTCACCACGGTAACGGAACTCAAAAAAGCTTTTATGAAGATAATTCGGTTTTTTATTTTTCAAGTCATGAATATCCTTTTTATCCGGGAACAGGCTCTGCAGACGAAAGAGGAACAGGTAAGGGGTATGGGTATACTTTGAATGTTCCTATGTCGGCGGGTTCGGGAGATGAGGAGTATAAACCTGTTTACGAAAAACTGGTTCCGGAGTTAATAGATAGTTTCAGACCAGAATTTGTCTTAGTTTCTGCAGGATACGACCTTCACGCTGATGACCCGTTGACTTATCTGAATGTAACTAATGAGGGTGTAAGGTATATCGTAAGAAATATAATCAGAGCCTCCGACGATGTAGACGCACCGGTGCTATTTGCCCTAGAGGGAGGTTATAACTTAAGAGCTTTGGGCGAATGTGTTTCCATCACTATTGAAGAGATGCTTAGGGATTAAATAACTAATAAATTATGGGTAGGTATAAGTATAGAACCGGTAAAGTGAAGGTGGAACATCATCTTCTTGAAGGACTAAGTAATTATCTGCAGGAGATAGAAAAATGGGATTGTGTTGAAAGTATAATCCCTGGAAGAATTGTCAGGCAAAATAAAGGAAGAGGTTCAAGAGGTTTATTCTTGAAATATAAGACAATTACAGGTTATAAATTACTTTATAAAGTAGGAACCTCCGTTCAGGAAGTCTTCGTTGTTTGTAGAGATTACAATGAGTTTGAACGAAGGTTCAGGGAAACTTTTAGATACGGATTAAAGCGTTAAGTATTTCATAGGGTTTGAATACTCCCTTTTCCGTGATAATCGCACTTATCAAATTTGCCGGGGTAACATCAAAAGCTATATGAAGCGCATCAGACTCTTCAGGAGC
>DQVZ01000178.1 GCA_015661465.1 Aquifex aeolicus | reverse complement strand
ATCGCTGAAGTTAGCGTTGATTTCCCATGGTCTACGTGTCCTATTGTCCCTACGTTTACGTGTTCTTTGGTCCTCTCAAATTTCTCCTTGGCCATTTCCTACCTCCATTTTTTGAGGTAAAAAATTATTATAAATTATTTCTTTTTGTTTTGTCCAGTGGAATAGAGTGGAGCCCAGGACCGGACTCGAACCGGCGCCCTCACCCTTACCAAGGGTGCGCTCTACCGACTGAGCTACCTGGGCTATCTATGATAATTTATCATTAAGTGTTTAAAAATTCAACTTAAGACTAAGAATTTTTTCTCCTCCATAAGTTTTCACCGTATTTTTCTTTTAGTTCTAATTCTAACAAAAATAAGTATTTGAGAAATGTATATATAAATGCAGATACTGCAACTAAAAATCCTCTAAAACCATCCAAAAATCCGAGTTTAAGAAAGAAAACTTTTGTAAAACTCCATATAGGATTAAATATTAGATTATAAAATCTGAACCTTTTTCCGTTTTTGAAAAGGTACAAAGCCATTCCATAAGCGTAATTTACATTTTTAAGATATTGATGTTTTAAACTTTTAAAAGAGTAATGAAATAAATCTCCTTTTAATCTGCCTATTTTTCCTTTATAAACAGGTTTTTCATGTACTTCTCCTTCAAAATAAACGGTTCCTTTTTTAAATAATCTCAATCTCCATTCAGGATACCAAGCATGATTTAGAAATTTACCCAGATAATAAGTTTTCCTAGTAACTTCATAGGCTTTAAACTTGGGATTTTTCAGCTCTGATATTATCGAATCTCTCAATTCCTCCGATACTTCTTCATCAGCATCCAGAATAAAAATCCATTCGTTTTTACAAAGATTTATGCCGTAATTGAGTTTCTCAGGATAATTAAGTTTTTCCTTTAAGTTAAATACTTTAGCTCCTAAGCTTTTAGCTTTTTCCACTGTGCCATCTGTGGAACCGTCATCTAGAACTATAATTTCCTGCGCTATATTCCTAACACTGTTTATAGCTCTTTCTATATTTTCTATTTCGTTCTTGGTTCTTATTAAAACTGACAGCATACCTTAACTATTTAAAGTTTAAATCTCCAACCTCTCTTTAAGATAGACAGAAACCTACGGTGATTTTTAAGAATATCTGGTTTTTTTATTAGTACGGGTATTAATACTTTCCAACCTTCTGCAGCTTTACCGAATCTCATTGCCACTTCTGCGAAGTGGAAAGCAAAATAGGGATAATATTCAGCAGGAATTTTATACCTGTATTCTAAGAAAACTTTTTTAGTTGCATTGTAAAATTCATAACTTCTACTTGTTCTGTGACTGTGTTCTCTTATTCTTACTTTATCGTTATCAATGACTTTTATTCTTAAATTTTCTAAGAATGCTCTTATAAAGATTTCCCAATCTTCTCTCATAACTATATCTTCTCTATATCGCAAAAATTTTTCCCTTCGAAAAGCTGTAGCAGAAGGATATCCTACCATTCCTCCCAAAATTAATTCACCCAAATCTTTGGGTATGTTTTTTTTAGATTTTCTAATAATAGAACTATTTTCGTTTATAAAAGTTCTAGGAAAACTATAGACAATGTCATAGCGTTTTAAAAATTTAACAGAATCTTCTATGTAATCTTTCTCCCATTCATCATCCGCATCTAAAAAAAATACATAGGTTCCACTGGAAAATTCAAAACCTTTGTTTCTTGAAAAACTCCTTTCCTTGTTTTTTTCATTTCTATAATAGATGACAGAATCTCCAAATTCCTTAAGAACAATTTCCCGGGTTTTATCATAAGACGCATCGTCTATAACAATAACTTCTACATTGGGATAAGTTTGCTCTAATGCAGATTTAATAGAATTTTTTATGTATTTTTCACCATTGTAAACGGGAATAACTACACTAACTTTCTCCTTCATTATTTACTTGCTTTGGATAATAAACATGGAGCGGGCGACGGGACTCGAACCCGCGACCTGCGGCTTGGAAGGCCGCTGCTCTACCAACTGAGCTACGCCCGCTTCTGTTTAATATATTATAGCACAATCGATATATATATATGGAGGGGGCAGGATTCGAACCTGCGCAGGGCGTAAGCCCGGGGGATTTACAGTCCCCTGCCTTTGGCCGCTCGGCCACCCCTCCTTACATCCTGCCCCAATTCCTAAGCTGGCGGCGGGACTCGAACCCGCGCCCACGGGATTACAAATCCCGCGCTCTACCAACTGAGCTACGCCAGCTCTTATTACACGTGCCAGTATATTATTGTATAAACAGCCTGAAGAGGTGTCAAGATGGACAATGCTCCGATTCTGTTGGAAGTTTTCAAAAATGCATTTTCTTCTATAGCTGAAGAAATGGGAGTGGTGCTTCAGAGAACAGCGTTTTCCCCTAATATAAAGGAGCGGAGAGATTTCTCCTGTGCAATATTTGATAAAAAAGGAAATCTTGTAGCTCAGGCAGCTCATATACCTGTACACCTAGGGTCTATGTCGGAATCGGTTAAGGTAGCAATAAAAGAATTTAACTTTGAAGAAGGAGATATGGTTGTCCTCAATGACCCCTATATGGGTGGTACTCACCTGCCAGATATTACCTTGGTTGCTCCTTTTTTCTATGGGGGAGAACTTTTGTTCTTCATAGCAAATAGAGCACATCATTCTGATGTTGGAGGTTCTGCATCGGGCTCCATGCCCCTTTCAAGTTCTATATTTCAGGAAGGTTTCATAATCCCTCCTATCAAGCTTTTGAAAAGGGGTGAGCTAAACGAAGAATTTATGAAACTGTTTTTAAGAAATGTAAGAACTCCAAAAGAAAGGGAAGGAGATTTCAAAGCCCAGATAATGGCTAATCTTGTAGGCTTAAGGAGATTAAAAGAATTAATAGAGAAGGAAGGTGTTCATAAAGTTGTATACTTCTCAGAGAAACTAATAGAGTATTCAGAAAAATTTATTAGAGAAAGAATAAAAAAATTACCTCAGGGAGAATATGAGTTTACCGATTATATGGAGGATGACGGCTATGGTAATGAGGATATAAAGATACACTTAAAGCTAAAGGTAAGTAAAGGTAAGCTAGTTTTTGACTTTACGAATTCAGATGAGCAAACTAAGGGAGGGATTAACGCTGTAAGAGCTATAACGTTATCTGCTGTTTACTACTGTGTTATATCTATCCTCGGTAAAGATATTCCCATAAATGAAGGGTGCTTTAAACCTATAGAGGTAATAACTAGAAAGGGAACAATAGTAGATGCAAGTTTTCCTTGTGGGGTTGCAGCAGGAAATGTAGAAACTTCTCAGCGTATAGTAGATGTTGTTTTAGGGGCTTTTGCAAAAGTTCTCCCGAAGGAAATACCTGCAGCTAGCCAGGGGACTATGAATAATGTGGCT
>DQVZ01000276.1 GCA_015661465.1 Aquifex aeolicus | reverse complement strand
GCAGCTGTAAGGCAGAAGTGGATAGACCAGGCTCAAAGTCTCAACTTATTTATTGACCCTCAAAATATAGACGGACCGAGACTCTCTAAACTTTACGAACTCGCCTGGGAACTTGGTTTGAAAACCGTATACTATCTTAGAAGCAAATCAATTATTGATATAGAAGAATGTGAAGCATGCGGCGTGTAAACTCTCTTTCTTTTTCTTTAAATTAAGTTTATATGACCTTTGAGTATATTACCGGACAAAAAGCCTTAGAAGAGGCTTGTAAAAAACTGAGTAAGGCCAACCATCTTTACCTTGATACGGAAACAGCAGGAGATAGAATACGTTTAATTCAAGTAGGAGATGAGGAAAACACTTTCGTAATAGATTTATACGAAATTGAAGATTTAGAGCCTTTGAGAAAACTTATATCTACTAAAGGTATAGTGGGACACAATTTAAAGTTTGACCTTAAATACCTTTCTAAATACGGTATATTCCCTCTTGCGACCTTTGATACTATGATAGCGAGCTATTTACTCGGATATGAGAGACACTCCCTCAGCCACTTAGTTAGTAATCTTTTAGGATACAGTATGGATAAGAGTTATCAGATGTCAGATTGGGGTGTTTCGGTTTTGACCTCTGCACAGCTCGAGTACGCGGCTAAAGACGTAGATGTCCTAAGGGAACTCTTCCCGAAAATGAGGGCTATGCTAAATGAACTTACCGCAGCTCGCGGAGAAGAACTACTGAAAACTAAGACCGCAAAAATATTCGGGCTAAAAAGTCCAATAGCAATAGTGGAGATGGCTTTTGTAAAAGAAGTTGCAAAACTGGAACTGAATGGTTTTCCTGTGGATACAAAAGAGTTGGAGAATTCTCTAAAATCTTTGGAAAAGGAAACCCAAAAGAGAATACAAAACTTCTTCATAAAGTATAGGGTTGACCCTCTTTCTCCTAAACAGCTTGCGTCGCTTCTTACGGGAAGGTTTAAGTTAAATCTTCCGAAGACTCCTAAAGGAAATGTTTCTACGGATGATAAAACTCTTTCAGCTTATCAGAATGTAGAGCCTGTAAAACTCGTTTTAGAAATAAGAAAACTTAAAAAACTTTCAGATAAATTGAGGGAGATAAAGGAAAGCCTCAAAGATGGAAGAGTTTATCCTGAATTCAAACAAATAGGGGCTGTAACCGGAAGAATGTCATCCGCTAACCCTAACGTTCAAAACATTCCGAGAGAAATGCGCTTCCTATTCAAAGCGGAGGAAGGTAATTTATTCGTAATAGCAGATTTCTCCCAGATAGAACTCAGAATAGCCGCAGAATATGTTGATGACACTCTAATGATAGAAGCTTTTTCCCAGGGTAAAGACCTTCATAAGTACACCGCTTCTTTAGTTCTCGGAAAGAATGAAGATGAAATAACAAAAGATGAAAGACAATTGGCAAAAGCTATAAACTTCGGTTTAATTTACGGAATATCTGCAAAAGGGCTCGCTGAATACGCAAAAGTAGGATACAGCGTTGAAATTTCTCACGAGGAGGCAGAAGTTTTCAGAAAGAGGTTTTTTAAAAACTTTAAAGCCTTCAAAATATGGCACGATAGTGTGAAGAAAGAACTAAAAGAAAACAAAGAGGTGAAGGGAACCACTCTACTTGGAAGAAGGTTTTCTGCTACAACTTTTAATGATGCGGTAAATTATCCTATCCAAGGGACAGGAGCTGATTTATTAAAACTCACCGTTTTACTCTTTGACACCGAAACGAATAAACGCTCTCTAAAGGCTAAAGTGGTCAATTTAGTACATGATGAGATAGTAGTAGAATGTCCCGAAAATGAAGCTCAAATGGTAAAAACACTTCTCGAAAGAGCAATGAAACAAGCTGGTAAGATAGTTCTCAAAAAAGTTCCAATAGAAGTCGAAGCTACTATAAACGAAAGGTGGGTAAAAGATTAGTTATTTTTAAATATCATAAATTTTCATGCTGAAGTTAAAGTTTGATGAAAAGGGACTTATTCCCGTGATAGCTCAGGATTATAGAACTGGAGAAGTGAGAATGGTGGCTTGGGCTAACGAAGAGGCCATAAAGAAAACCTTAGAGACAGGATACGCCCATTACTATTCCAGAAGCAGACAGAAGATATGGAAAAAGGGGGAAATCTCCGGAGAACTGCAGAGAGTTAAGGAAGTAAGAGTTGATTGTGATGAAGATACGGTGATTTATATAATCGAGCAGGAAAAAAACAAAGCATGTCATACAGGGGCAAGAAATTGTTTCTACAGGAGTATAAACGCTCAAAAAATAACAAAACCTCTTCCTTTCGAAGTTCTGCCCAGACTTCAAGAAGTTATAAAGGAGCGTTTAGAAAAAAAACCTGAGAACTCCTACACTGTGAAGTTGGTTGAAAAGGGAAAGGAAAGGGTATTTCAAAAGTTCGGAGAGGAAACAGTAGAAACATTAATAGCTCTGATGAAGGGGAATAAAGAGGAAATAGTTTACGAAACAGCAGATATGCTATATATGCTTCTTGTGTCCCTTGAGGTCAATGGTGTAGATATAAAGGAAGTAATGGAGGAACTGATAAAACGCTTCAAATAATCAGACAAAGGCAGCTTCTCTTTCTCCCAGTGCTAACCATCTGTAATCAACATTAAATCTTTTAGAAATATAAACCAATGTCGCATCACAAGGTCTTGATATACCTCTTTCGAATTCCTCTAACCTTTTAGGAGAAATACCTATTGCTTTAGCAAACTCCTCAACAGATAAGCCTCTTTCTTCCCTTACCCTCTTTATCCTTTCCCCTACTCCAATCATCACTTCTTTACCTCCTTTTTTATTAAAATTTTAGGAAATGGGTAGAAAGCTGGCAAGGAGATTAAGTCATCTCAAGCCTTCGGCAACTCTATTGATAACAGCTAGAGCTAAGGAATTGAGAGCTAAAGGCGTTGATGTAATAGGTTTCGGTGCAGGAGAACCTGATTTTGATACACCTGACTTCATAAAGGAAGCATGCATAAAAGCTTTAAAAGAGGGAAAAACAAAATATGCACCGTCTGCAGGAATACCCGAACTGAGAGAAGCTATAGCGGAAAAATTGTTTAAGGAAAACAAAGTTGAATACTCCCCTTCCGAGATAGTTATTTCTTCCGGCGCAAAAATGGTATTATTCCTCATCTTTATGGCGATAATTGAAGAGGGAGATGAAGTTCTCTTGCCCTCTCCCTACTGGGTTACTTATCCCGAACAGATAAGGTTCTTCGGCGGAGTACCGGTTGAAGTGCCTTTGAACAAGGATAAAGGTTTTAGACTAACCCTTGAAGATATTAAGAATAAAGTTTCCAAAAAAACGAAGGCTATAGTTATAAACTCT
>DQVZ01000229.1 GCA_015661465.1 Aquifex aeolicus | reverse complement strand
TTCCTTCCATTTCCTTTATCTCTTGAGAAGTTTTCTCTTTTAACACTTTTAACTTTTCTATATCTTCCCTTAGCTCTTCAATTCTTCTTTTAAGGTACTCTTTTTCTTTTTCCTTTTCTTGAATTTCTTTTATTATGTATTCTAATTCATATTTTCTTTTATTTATTTCATTTTCAAGTTCCTGGATACGTATTTGTTTCTCCACTGCCTTTTTTCTTATTTTGCTATACTCTTTTCTTTTTTCCTCAAGACCAGTTTGAGAGTAATGTTTTTTAACATCCTTTTCCTTTAATTTTATGTTATTTAATTTTTCTTCATAATACTCAATTTCATCTTCTAAAGCTTTCAAATTGATTTCTATCTCATTATATTTATTCTTCAATATTTCCAGGTATTCCTCAGATTTTTTTACTCTATTTTCGTATTTATTTGCATAATCTTCAGAATTTTCCCTCAATAGTTCTTCTATTTTCTTTTCAGTTAATTTTAACAGTGCAAACTTTTCGGATGATAAAGAACGAATATCCTTTATCTTCCTCTGAATTATTGATTCTTCTTCTTTGAGTTTCTTTTCCTTTTCTATAAGTTCATTTAAAAGCTCTTCATAATACCTTTTATTTAACTCTCCGCTTGCTTTAATTGAGCCCCCTGTAATTATTCCGCTTTTTTCAAAAAGTTCACCGTCTAAAGTAACCATTCTATAGGTTCCTATACCTATTGCTTTAGCACTATCGAAATCTTCCACAATCAGAGTATCTCCGAAGATAAACCTTACAACACTTTCGAAAATAGGTTTATATTCAATTAAATTTACGGCAAAATCTATTGCTCCCTTAATCCTCGGATATCTCAAAGGCTTACTTTCCACTCCTATACGGTTCAGGGGAATAAAACTAAACCTTCCGAGATTTAATTTTTTGGCCAAATCTATACATTCTTTTGCAACATTTTCATTTTCCACTACTATATACCTTAGTCTTCCTCCACCCGCAACTTCTATTGCTGTTATATGTTCATAATTTTTAACTTTTATTAAATCGGAAACTGTTCCGTAAACTCCCCTTATCTCTTTAAAAACTTCAACTATTTTTGGAACATTTCCTACTTCTTTTTCAATCGCTCCTTTTTCCTTTAGAACTTCTTCAAGTTTTTGTCTTACTTCCTTTAATCTTTTTTCATAAATCCTTAATTCTTCATTGAGTTTTTTAAACTCTGCTTCTTCCTTCTTTTTTATCTCCTGTAATCTCAAAACTTCTTTCTTTCTTTCATCAATAGCTTTTAATTTTTCTTCTTTTTCCTTTTTCAGATTTTCTATATCGTTATACGTTTTTTCGATTTTAATTCTGAGTTCCCTAAGTTCTATTTCTAAATCTCTTTTTTTGTTTAACAATTCCGATAGTTTCTTGTTCAAAAACTCCTTTTCTTCCTCAAGTTTTTTAACTTCATCAAAGGTTATCTTCAGTTTCTCTTCTTCTCTTTCCAAATCTTTAAGCTTTTGTTCTTCTAAATATTTTAATTCTTCATAGAATTTCTTTTCCTTTCCATATTCCTCCTTTAAATTTTCAATTTCCCTTTTAAGACCGGAAGAATCCTTCTTAAGATTTTCTATGAGTGTTTCTATATTCTTCATTCTTTTCTCAGATGATAACAATTCCTTCTCTTTGTCTTTTATACTTCTCTCCAAGTTTTCAAAGTCGGCAATAAGCTTTCCTATTTTTTCCTTGTATGGAATAATCTTTTCGTTAATTTCTCTAAGGGATTTTTCTTTATATTTTAAAATATTTTCATTCTGTTCCAAAATATCCAGAATCTTTTTTAATTTTTCATTAAAATTGTAAAGTTCGTTTTCTATCTGTTTCTTTTCAGAAAGGAGTTTATTCTTTTCCTTTACAAGTAATTTAGCTTCAGCTTCCATTTTTTTTCTCTTAAGCTCTTTATAGCGATGAAGATTTTCCTTTTCTTCTTTTAATCTTTCCAACTGAGTTTTTATTTCCTCAAGGATTAAGTCTATTTCCTTTATTTTGAGTTCCACCTCGGCTAGGTCATTTAAGGCTTTTTCCTTTTTTCTCTCATATTCCCCTATTCCCGCAACTTCTTCTATTATTCTTCTCCTCTCTAGGGGGGTCATTTTCAAAAACTTTACGATATCACCTTGATAAACAACGTTATAGGCATTTTCGTATATGCCCGCTTTCGCCAGAAAATCTTTTAAATCTTTTTCCCTTACGTTTACACCATTTATCTTGAAAACACTTCTTCCCTCTTTCGTTACTTTTCTAGATATAACCACGTTTTCGTCTGATATGGGAAAAGCTCCGAGATTTTTAAAATGAACCTCTACGTAAGCGTACTGAGCTTTTTGTCCATTTTTTGAAAAAATTAGATAACTTAGATTTTTAGCTCTTAAAGCTTTAGCACTGCTAAGGCCCAAAGCAAAAGAAATGGCATCTCCTATATTGCTCTTACCGGCTCCATTGGGTCCAACAACCGCGATGAACCCTTCACCTATAGGTATTTCTCTTTTCTTAGTTCCGTATGACTTAAATCCCTCCATTACAAGCTTTTCTATATAAGCCTTTCCTTCCATATTAAAATAAAATTTTATTTATACGCTGGGTGAGAAAAAAGTAAAATAGGGAAAGTATGGAGCAAAAGAGTTAATAGAGAAACTAAGTCAAATTTTTGACGAATTTATTATA
>DQVZ01000272.1 GCA_015661465.1 Aquifex aeolicus | reverse complement strand
ACCCTGGAGGAAACCGGTGTTTATAAAACCCGGACTTGCTTTCGGAACAGGTCTGCATCCTACTACTCAACTCTGTATAAAAGCCCTTAAAAAGTATCTGAGAAGTGGAATGAGTGTTCTGGACGTGGGTACTGGAAGCGGAATTCTTGCGGTAGTTTCAAAGCTCTTAGGAGCATCTTACGTATTAGGGATAGATATAAGTGATGATGCAGTAAGAGAATGTAAAGAAAACGCTGAGATAAACGGACTAGAAATAGAATGTTTAAAAGCCAAACCTAAGGATATCTCTAAAAGTTTTGATCTTGTAGTGGCTAACCTAGAGATACAAATATTTGAAAAAGTTTTAAGGGATATTCTTCCGAAATTTAACGAACTGGGAATATTTTCGGGACTTTATAGAGAGGAGGATTTAGAAAATTTCAAATCAATGGTAAAAAATTATAAAATTCTGGAAGTGTTTGAAAAGGAAAATTGGTTTGCAATAGTTCTAAAAAAGGCATAAAGAGAAAGAGAAAAAGCTGAGGAGGAAGTTACTCTTCGAGGGTTGAAACGTCTCCAACATCCAAACCGAGTTCTTCTGCCTTTAGAATTCTCCTCATAATCTTTCCGCTTCTTGTTTTGGGTAATTTTTCTCTAAATTCTATTTCATCGGGAACTGCAATAGGTCCGAGTTCGTTTCTGACATGTAGTTTTAGTTCCTCTATGAGTTTTTCCGAAGGCTCTACTCCTTTCTTGAGGACTACGAAAGCTTTTATACTTTCTCCCTTTACCTCGTGGGGTTTTCCTATTACCGCAGCTTCCGCTACAGCGGGATGGCTTACCAACGCACTTTCTACCTCCATAGTTCCTATTCTGTGTCCCGCAACGTTTATAACATCATCTGCTCTACCGAGTATCATTATGTATCCTTCTTCATCATAGGAAGCCAAGTCTCCGGCAAAGTAAACTCCCTTTATTGTATTCCAGTATTTTTCGTACCTTTCGGGTTCTCCCCAGCATGTTCTCAGCATTGATGGCCAGGGAGATTTAATTACTAAAAATCCTACGGTATTGGGAGGAACTTTCTTTCCATCTTTGTCAACTATTTCGGGTTCTATACTAAAGAAGGGTTTTCCGGCTTTTCCCGGTTTTGCAGGGTAAGAAGGTATAGTGGTTATCATATGAGCCCCTGTTTCGGTTTGCCACCATGTATCAACTATTACACATTTTTCTCTTCCTATATATTTGTAATACCAGAGCCATGCCTCCGGGTTTATCGGTTCTCCCACAGAACCTAAGATTCTTAGGGAGGATAAGTCGTATTTCATAGGCCATTCTTCACCGTATCTCATAAACATTCTTATGGCTGTAGGAGCTGTGTAGAATACATTTACTCTGTACTTTTCTATATACCTCCACCATCTTCCCGGGTCAGGGTAATCGGGTGCTCCTTCTGTGATTAAGGATGTAACTCCGTTTGCTAGTATACCGTACACTATGTAGGAGTGTCCAGTAATCCAACCTATATCCGCCGTACACCAGTAAATATCATCTTCGTGAAGGTCAAAAACTATCTTTGCCGTGTAGTAGGTCTGAACCATATATCCTCCTGTAGTGTGCAGTACTCCTTTAGGCTTTCCGGTAGTTCCGGAAGTGTAGAGTATAAACAACGGGTCTTCTGCGTCCATAACTTCAGGCTCACATTCCCCGGATGCGTTCTTTATCATTTCATTAAAGTCTACAAACAACTCTCCCTTTTCACTCAAGGTATCTCCGTCCCTATCCCATACAACTACTTTTTCAACGAAATCAAGACCATCTATAGCCTTTTCAACTACGGAAAGCAAGTCTATCTTTTTACCTCGTCTTTGAGTATAGCTTGCGGTAACGACAACCTTAGCTTTTGCATCCTCTATTCTGGTTCTGAGAGCTCCTTCTGAAAATCCTGCGAACACCACGCTGTGGATGGCTCCTATCCTTGCACAGGCGAGCATGGTAGCTATGGCTTCTATAGTTGTTGGCATATATATGGAAACTCTGTCTCCTTTTTTTACTCCAAGGGATTTTAGCCCGTTTGCTATTCTATTTACGAGTTCTAAAAGTTCACCGTATGTAATTTTCCTTTCATTGTCGTTTTCATCTATGTAAATGTATGCTACCTTATTTCTCTTTCCGTTTTTTACGTGTCTGTCAAGACAGTTGTAGGTTATGTTCGTTTTAGCTCCTACGAACCACTTGGCGTACGGAAAACTCCATTCCAAAACCTTATCCCATTTCTTGAACCAGTGTAATTCTTCCGCAACTTTAGCCCAAAAACCTTCTCTATCTTTTATACTTTCTTCATATACCTTTTCGTAATCCTTAATCCAACTTTTTTCGACTATTTCTCTCGGTGGATGATATTTTTCTTGAATTTTTAAAAGAACTTCAGATTTTTCATTTGTCATACCACACCTCCTTTTTGAAATTAAATTTTATTCCTTTATATTCAAAAATCCAGAAAAAAATTTAGAAAAAATTAAAAACCTGTTTTAAAATTTTAAACCAACTTTATAAAGTTTTAAAAATATGAAGATAAATTAAAATCAACCTTTAATTGTATATTAGCTTTTCCTTATATATCAGTAGGTTAAAAATTAGATTTTTCTTAAATAAAACACTGTTTTATTTTTTTAAGCTTGAATTTTAAAACCATTTGTTCCAGTATTTTAAATTAACGAATCCCTTTTAATCTTTCGGGAGGTGGATTATGGATAAAAGCAAACTCAAAGCTTATCATAGGGCTAATGTTTTAATCATTACGGTTCTTCTAATCATTTGGGCTTTGGTTTCCTATGGAGGAGCGTTAATAGCTAAAGCACTCTCTAAGGCAGGGACAACGATATTCGGATTTCCCGCTCATTACTGGATAAGTGCCCAATTTTCTGTAATTACTTTTGTAATTGAGATATTCGTCTATGCTTGGCTTATGAATAGGCTTGACCAAAAATACGGTGTGGAGGAGTAAGCCATGGAGTGGATGGGGTACTTAATAGTATTCGGAATAGTTATCGTATTTATGGCTATAGCCGTATATAACAGGGCAACAGAAGCTGCGGAATTCTACGTAGCAGGAAGAAGAATTCCTGCATTTTGGAATGGGATGGCTGTAGCAGCAGATTGGATGAGTGCTGCATCTTTCATCTCAATGGCGGGAGCTTTATACGCACTGGGTTACGATGGACTCGCTTACATAATGGGATGGACGGGTGGATACGTGCTTTTAGCTTTACTTATAGCTCCATACCTTAGGAAATTCGGGAAGTTTACGGTACCCGACTTTATAGCTGAAAGGTATGAGAGTAACTTTGCAAGGTTTGTTGCGTTAGTGATTGCAATAATTATCAGTTTCACCTATATGGTTGCTCAGGTAGCAGGTGTAGGTATCATAATGGGAAGGCTTTTCGGTGTTCCCTTTGAGCTGGGAATAGCAATAGGTATGGTGGTTATCATAGCTACTACTGTAATTGGTGGAATGAAATCAATTACTTGGACACAAGTAGCTCAATATATAGTTTTGATAACAGCTTACCTTCTTCCCGTGTCTCTTCTGGCCATGCAATGGTTTGGAATACCGCTTCCCCAGTTTCTATACGGTAAAATCCTACAATGGGTTACAGATTTGGAAACCCAACACGGTATCTCCCCCCACTACATAGAACCTTACGCTAAGTTTACAATT
>DQVZ01000154.1 GCA_015661465.1 Aquifex aeolicus | reverse complement strand
GTCTATAAACTCTCGCATAATTACCTTAATAATTTAACAACTTCTTAAAATCATTTATATGAAGATTTCACTTAAAAAAGTTGCACAGGTAATCGAAGGAGAGGTGAAGGGAAATCCGCTCGAAGAGATAACAGGTATATCTACTCCCGAAAATCCTAAGGAGAATACAATAGTTTTCTGTAAAACAGAGAAAGATATAGAAAGAGCTAAAGGAATAGCCAAGGCAATCGTTACGGAAAGGGATGTAGATGGAATTTCATATATAAAGGTTAAGGACATCAAGCTTTCCCTTGCGAAATTTTTAGAATACTTTTTTCCTGAAAAACATCCGGTAGGTATATCTCCTAAGGCTTCATTGGGTGAAGGTGTAGAGGTAGGAGATGAAGTTTACATAGGAGATTTTACGGTTATAGGAAACAATGTAAAAATAGGAAATAATGTAAAAATTTACCCCTTTACATACGTAGGAGACAATACAGTTATAGGGGACAATACGATAATATTCAGCGGGGTTCACATCTACAGAAATACGATAATAGGAAAAAACGTAAGAATACACAGCGGTTCCGTGATAGGGGCTGATGGTTTCGGATACCATATATCTCCTTCGGGGATAAGAAAATTAAACCACATAGGTGCCGTGATTATAGAAGACAACGTTGAAATAGGAGCTAATACAACAATAGACCGAGCAATGATAGAAGCAACTGTTGTAGGAAAAAATACTAAAATAGATAACCTCGTTATGGTTGGGCATAACTGTAAAATCGGAGAAAATAACATTATAGTTTCTCAAGTGGGACTTTCCGGTAGTGTTAAAACCGGGAAAAATGTAATTCTCGCGGGACAAGTAGGTGTCGCTGACCACGTGGAGATAGGTGATAACGTAGTAGTTACTGCAAAGTCGGGGGTAGCTAACAACTTGGCTTCCAATAAAACCTACGGTGCTAACCTTCCTGCAATAGAATGGAATAAGTGGAAAAGAATTTACCTATACCTCTTGCGTTTACCTGATATTTTTAAGAAATTTAAGTAAGATATGACGGAAAGCATTTTGTTTATTCTAATTTTTATGCTCGGTATCTATCTGATTTATAAAAGTAGAAAGAAGAAGAAGGGTTGCTGTGAGCTTTAACTGACGGGGAATTTTACTTTAACAGTTGTTCCTTTATCGGGCTGACTTTGGATGTGTACTTGGGCATTGTGCATTTGGGCTATTTTTTTCACCAAGGAAAGTCCTAATCCTAACCCTTTGCTTTCCTCACCTTTTATAAAAGGTTCAAAAATCAACGGTATCCTTCTTTTATCTATACCTATTCCAGTATCAGAAATTACGAGGATAATAGAGTTTTCTTCTTTATCGGTTAAAATTCTTATTTCTCCTCCCTTTTTGTTATAACGTATAGCGTTATCTATAAGGTTTCTGAGCATCAGCCTTATTTTTTCCCTGTCTCCGTTTATAACTTTCTCCTTCAGCTGAAGGAAAATTCTCAAATTTTTACTTTCCAACTCTTCTTTATAATCGTTAATAATTTCCTCTATTAAATTTTTAAGTTCCACTCTTTCCGATAGGGTTTCTTTTCCTTTTTCCCAAAAAGTGAGGAGGTAAACGGTATCAATAAGATTCTGAAGTTCCTTTATTCGATTCAGAGCTCTGTTAATGAGATTCTTCTTTGACTCCTCTGTTTCCTCGTAAAGCAATGTTTCCAAAGCAAGGGAAATCACAGATAGAGGAGTTTTTAATTCATGACTCAAATTTGCCAAAAACTCTTTTTTCAGTGTGTCCATAATTGCCTTTTTGCTTACTTCTTTAACTAATAAGCCGACACCTTCTTCGGAAAAAAAAGTCTTTGCCTCGTAAGTTCCTTCCTTGTAGGTGAATGTTTTTTCAAGGGGTTCTTTTCTCGTTAAAGTTTCCTGGATTAGCCCTATAAGGTCAATGCTTCTAAAGGTCTCATAATAATAACCGTTGTTTGAGGTTTTTCCTAATCTCTCCCTCAGGAATTTGTTCATGTATACCACCCTTCCCTCGTGATTTAGCAGTGCTATACCATCTTCCAGATTTTCGAGTAGTTCCTTCATTTTAGTTAACAATTTAAGCCCTAATTACTTTAGTAAATTTTATAAAAGAGGTAAGATAATGAAGGTAATGGT